>NZ_JBEAFR010000008.1:0-30381 GCF_040062315.1 Klebsiella sp. GW_Kp181 | reverse complement strand
CACGAGCTTTTTCTTCCGGCGCGTTATCGATCTGGTCGAATGCGCGAGCAGCACCACCGTAGGTTTTAGCCAGAACGGTAGTGATTGCAGCGGTCAGAGTAGTTTTACCATGGTCAACGTGGCCGATAGTACCGACGTTGACGTGCGGTTTTGTACGTTCAAATTTTTCTTTAGACACGGCTATATTCCTTACTATAGTGCTCTCCCCTTCAGGAGAGAGCACGGGACTTTGGTTTTAACCCTGCGGCTTATTTACCACGGGCTTCGATTACGGCCTGAGCAACGTTGTTCGGCGCATCATCATACTTCAGGAACTCCATGGAGTAAGAAGCACGACCTTTGGTCAGAGAACGCAGCTGAGTTGCATATCCGAACATTTCAGACAGCGGAACTTCAGCGTGGATCACAACGCCAGTCACGTTGGATTCCTGACCGCGCAGCATACCGCGACGACGGCTAAGGTCACCGATAACGTCACCAGTGTTCTCTTCCGGAGTTTCTACTTCAACCTTCATGATCGGCTCAAGCAGAACTGGTTTCGCTTTCTTAAAGCCATCTTTGAAGGCAATAGAAGCGGCCAGTTTAAACGCCAGTTCAGAGGAGTCAACGTCGTGGTAAGAACCGAAGTGCAGACGCACGCCCAGATCAACTACCGGATAACCAGCCAGAGGGCCAGCTTTCAGCTGCTCCTGGATGCCTTTATCAACGGCCGGGATGTATTCACCAGGAATTACACCACCTTTAATGTCGTTGATGAACTCGTAACCTTTCGGGTTAGAGCCCGGCTCCAGCGGGTACATGTCGATAACGACGTGACCATACTGACCGCGACCACCAGACTGTTTAGCGTGTTTACCTTCGATATCGGTAACTTTCGCGCGAATCGCTTCACGGTAAGCAACCTGAGGTTTACCGACGTTCGCTTCAACGTTGAATTCACGTTTCATACGGTCAACGATGATGTCGAGGTGCAGCTCACCCATACCGGCGATGATAGTCTGGTTAGATTCTTCATCAGTCCATACGCGGAAAGACGGGTCTTCTTTAGCCAGACGGCCCAGAGCCAGACCCATTTTTTCCTGGTCAGCTTTGGTTTTCGGTTCAACAGCGATAGAGATTACCGGCTCAGGGAATTCCATACGCTCCAGAATGATCGGCGCGTTAGGATCACACAGAGTATCACCCGTAGTAACGTCTTTCAGACCGATAGCAGCAGCGATATCGCCCGCGCGAACTTCTTTGATCTCTTCACGTTTGTTAGCGTGCATCTGTACGATACGACCGAAACGCTCACGAGCAGCTTTCACGGAGTTCAGGATGGTATCACCAGAGTTAACCACACCAGAGTACACGCGGAAGAAGGTCAGGTTACCCACGAACGGGTCGGTAGCGATTTTGAATGCCAGAGCAGCAAACGGCTCATCATCGCTAGCGTGACGCTCAGCAGGAGTATCTTTACCATCGTCCAGGATACCGTTGATCGCAGGAACGTCGACCGGGGATGGCAGGTAGTCAACTACCGCATCCAGCATCGCCTGTACGCCTTTGTTCTTGAACGCAGAACCACAGGTTACAAGGATGATTTCGTTATTCAGAACGCGCTGACGCAGAGCAGTTTTAATCTCTTCTTCAGTCAGTTCTTCGCCACCCAGGTATTTTTCCATCAGCTCTTCAGAAGCTTCAGCAGCGGACTCGATCAGGTTCTGGTGCCATTCTTCGGCCAGTTCCTGCATGTCTGCCGGAATATCTTCGTAAGTGAAGGTTACGCCTGCATCTTCTTCGTTCCAGTTGATGGCTTTCATTTTCACCAGGTCAACAACACCGGTGAACGCTTCTTCAGCGCCAATCGCCAGCTGCAGCGGAACAGGGTTCGCGCCCAGACGGGTTTTGATCTGACCAACAACTTTCAGGAAGTTCGCACCCATACGGTCCATTTTGTTAACGAACGCAATGCGCGGAACTTTATATTTGTTTGCCTGACGCCATACGGTTTCAGACTGAGGCTGAACACCACCAACTGCGCAGTAAACCATTACTGCACCATCAAGCACACGCATGGAACGTTCTACTTCGATAGTGAAGTCAACGTGCCCCGGGGTGTCGATGATGTTTACGCGATGCGGTTCATACTGCTTAGCCATACCTGACCAGAATGCAGTAGTCGCTGCGGAGGTGATAGTAATACCACGCTCTTGCTCCTGCTCCATCCAGTCCATGGTGGCAGCGCCGTCATGAACTTCACCGATTTTGTGGTTTACACCGGTGTAGAACAGAATACGTTCGGTAGTAGTAGTTTTACCGGCGTCGATGTGCGCACTGATACCGATGTTACGGTAGCGTGCGATGGGTGTTGTACGAGCCATTTGATTCCTCGTTTATTTCTTTAGGCGTTCAGTTAAGTTATCCAAAACGGGCGACTTACCTGAAGCGCCCGCCTGGTGACTAAGACTCCGAAGGGATTACCAACGGTAGTGTGCGAACGCCTTGTTGGCTTCTGCCATACGGTGAACGTCTTCACGTTTCTTAACTGCAGTACCTTTGTTGTCTGCAGCATCAGAAAGTTCGTTCGCCAGACGCAGAGCCATGGATTTATCACCACGTTTACGAGCAGCTTCAACGATCCAACGCATTGCCAGAGCATTACGACGAACCGGACGGACTTCAACTGGAACCTGATAAGTAGAACCACCAACGCGGCGGGACTTAACTTCGACAGTCGGGCGAACGTTGTCGAGAGCGACTTCGAATGCTTCCAGTTCATTTTTACCAGAGCGCTGAGCCAGGGTCTCCAGCGCGCTGTATACGATTGCTTCTGCAGTAGATTTTTTACCATCTACCATCAGGATATTTACAAATTTAGCCAGCAGTTCTGATCCGAACTTAGGATCCGGCAGGATTTTACGCTGACCAATGACGCGACGACGTGGCATGGAAATACTCCGTTGTTAATTCAGGATTGTCCAAAACTCTAAGAGTTTAGTTTGACATTAATATAAAACGTTTGGCCTTACTTAACGGAGAACCATTAAGCCTTAGGACGCTTCACGCCATACTTGGAGCGAGCTTGCTTACGGTCTTTAACGCCGGAGCAGTCAAGCGCACCACGAACGGTGTGGTAACGAACACCCGGAAGGTCTTTAACACGACCGCCACGGATCAGGATCACGGAGTGCTCCTGCAGGTTGTGACCTTCACCACCGATGTAGGAGGTGACTTCGAAACCGTTAGTCAGACGCACACGGCAAACTTTACGCAGTGCGGAGTTCGGTTTCTTAGGAGTGGTGGTATATACACGAGTACATACGCCACGTTTCTGCGGGCAGGCTTCCAGCGCCGGCACGTTGCTCTTTGCAACTTTGCGCGCGCGTGGTTTGCGTACCAGCTGGTTAATTGTTGCCATTAAATAGCTCCTGGTTTTAGCTTTTGCTTCGTAAACACGTAATAAATCGCCTCATATAATATGAGGACGCAGAATTTTAGGGCGGTGCCGAAAAGGTGTCAAGAAATATACAACAATCCCGCCATTACCAGGACAACTGACCGGCATGTTTGACTGAAAGTCTGACGAAATCAGTATAGCTAACCCTGACGACACTGTCCGCAATTTGACCAGCCAGCCCGCGGGCTTCGATATCGTCTTGCAGAGCGTAGAGGGATATGGGGGCAGATTGCAGGATTTCAAGGAAGCGGCCTTGCGCGACAGCGGCGGTAACGCCGTCCGACAGCAGCAGCAGCTCGTCACCTTCTTTTATCAAACGGAGCATAGCCGCAATATCGGCGTGCCAGGGGGATGTGCTTAATGTGTGGAGCATTCAGACCTCAGAAACGCAGTATCACGTTAAAATCGTCCAGCCGGGCGCGCAGAGCCTCTGGCTCCAGCCATTCACCGTCCACGACCCACGGCGTGGCGGAAGTCAGGCCGCGCTCGCGCGCTGAAACCGCGCAAATCCAGCACTGTTCAATATCGTATAACGACAGGAGTTTAAAGGTAGAGATATAATCGCGCGCCAGCACTGCGGCTGGCCGCTGCTCCGGAAGGAGCTGAAATACGCCATCTCCGACGAAGAAGACGCCAATCTCTTCCGTCAGTGCGGATGTCGCCAGCAGGGCATCCAGCCCTTCCCTGCCCGATGCTGAGCCATGGGGTGCCGACGAAAAAATAAAGGCTATGCGTTTCATCAGAACTGCACCATCCGGTCGCAGGTTAAGGCAGCTTCCGCCAACGCACCTAATCCACTCAGCGTAAAGCCCGGCTGCAAATTATGCGCAGGCAAACTCAGCTGCTGCGCCTCCTGTGCATCGGTTATGCCACGGCGTAAAGCTGCAGCTACACAGATATGTAAGGAGACGCCGTGTTCGTCATGTAATGCCTGCCAGGCCCGGACCAGATCAAATTCATCGCTGGCGGGGGCAGTTAGCTGATTCGCATTGTAGACGCCTTCACGATAGAAAAAGATACTGAGCAATTCGTGGCCTTCCTGCAACACGGCTCGGGCAAACTGCAGTGCGCTGCTGGCCTGCTGCGTACCATAAGCCGGCCCCGTCACCGTAATGGCAAAACGCATTATTTATCCAGCCCCTGGAAATCTCCGCTTTTGAACTGACGAATATAGAGATATACCGTGTGCTTAGAGATGTTCAGCCGATCCGCTACCTGATTAATGGCGTCTTTGATATCAAAGATCCCTTTCTCATAGAGGTTCAGAACGATCTGACGATTTTTGGCGTTGTTAGAAACGTTGCGGTCGGCATTCACCTCTTCAATAGTGAACTCAAGCGTCTGTGCAACCAGGTCGTCAACCGATGAAGCAAAGTTGACCTGTGAATTCACTTCTGTCGTTTCTGGCGGAATAAAGGTGCTCATTATTTGCGAGAACGGCACGTCAAGGTTCATGTTGATGCACAGCAGGCCAATAACCCGATGGTCACGGTTGCGGATAGCGATGGTCACTGATTTCATCAGTACGCCGCTTTTGGCGCGAGTAAAATAGCATTTGGAAACGCTGCTATCGGCCCCAGTCATATCGTGCAACATGCGCAACGCAAGGTCGGTAATTGGCGAGCCGATCTGACGGCCGGTATGTTCACCGTTGGCGATACGAATAGCGGAACATTTTAAGTCCTGCAATGAGTGCAGTACGATTTCACAGTGGGAACCGATGAGCATCGCTAACCCGTCCACTACCGCTTCATAGGATTTAAGGATATCGAAGTCGGTCTGGTCAAAAGGACGTTGATCCAGCAAATCAAGCTCGCTGGTCTCGTTGGTTAAAAGCGACCTGGACATGGAAAAAAGCACTCCTTTTCAGGAGCCTGTCGTTATCGTCAGGGCAGGCTCATCATCATTATTAATCTATCTAAAGTAATACAGCGCCTGAGGTTCTTTCCAGTTTTAATTATATCTGCCCTCAATAAAAAAGCCGCCGCCCCTGGAGGCGGCGGCTTGAGCCAGATTACTTCTTCGCGTCAGCGGCTGGCGCTTCGGCCGCGGCTTCAGGCTTGGCGTCCGCTTTCGGAGCCGGTTTGATGTCCAACAGCTCTACATCAAATACCAGAGTGGAGTTAGCCGGGATACCCGGTACGCCGGTTTTGCCGTAAGCCAGATCCGGTGGAATGACCAGCTGAATTTTACCGCCTTTCTTAATGTTCTTCAGGCCTTCAGTCCAGCCAGGGATTACGCCGTCCAGACGGAAGGACAGCGGTTCGCCACGGGTGTAAGAGTTATCAAACTCTTTACCATCGATCAGCGTACCTTTGTAGTTAACAACAACGGTATCGCTGTCTTTCGGCGCTTCGCCCGTACCCGCTTTCTCTACTTTGTACAGCAGACCGGAATTCGCTTTTTTCACACCCTGCTTTTTCGCATAGGCATCGCGATAAGCTTTACCTTTTGCCTCATTCTCAGCAGCATCTTTTTCCATTTTCTGCTGGGCAGCGGTTTTTACGCGAGTTTCAAACGCCTGCAGAGTCTGTTCGATCTCCTGATCGGACAGCTTGCTCTTATCGGCAAAAGCGTCCTGAACGCCGGCAATCAGCTGAGCTTTATCTAATTTGATGCCCAGTTTTTCTTGTTCTTTCAGGGAGTTTTCCATGTAACGTCCCAGCGATGCACCCAGCGCATATGCAGATTTCTGATCGTCATTTTTGAATGCCGATTTGCTGTCCGTTGCAGGTGCCGCTTTCGCTTCGGTGGCTGCTTTGGTCACAGTTTCAGCAGCAAAGGTCAGCGGTGCATTCAGGGCGACGGCCATTGTGGTCGCCAGCAGCGTTACTTTAAACAGTGATTTCATCCATTTCTCCAGGGCCGGGGCATCTCACCCCAGGGTTATCATAAAAAACAAAAAACGTACTATAGAACGTTGCAGAACAAATCAACATACAGACGTACCTGAATATCGCCTCATTTCAGACTATTTTTGTATGAATTAGTTTCCTGTCAGGCGTAACGATGCTGCGTGAATGCTGAAACTTCAGTAGAATCCGCCCGCAGGATCAGACAGAAGAGGTTACTCATGCACGATAGCACTTTAGAGACTCGCCTTGCGGAGCTGGAGAGCAGACTGGCGTTTCAGGAAATCACCATTGAAGACCTCAACAAGACCGTCACCGCCCACGAGATAGAAATGGCCAGGATGCGCGAACATATGCGCCTGATGGTGGAAAAGCTGAAAGCTACTCAGCCCTCGCATATGGCTTCACAGGCAGAAGAAACGCCTCCACCGCACTATTAAGACGTAAAAAAAGCGGGTCTCCCCGCTTTTTTCTATTCCAGAACGCTAGCGCGAAGGAATTAGTGGCAACCGCAGCCGCCGTTACCGCCGCAGCCGCCTTTGCCATGTTCATGGTCATGGCCGTGACCGTGGCCACCGCAGCAACCGTCATGATCGTGGTCGTGACCGTGGTCGTGGCCGTGAGCGCCATGTACATGACCGTGTTCCAGCTCTTCCGCCGTTGCTTCGCGAAGCGCGACAACTTCAACGTTGAACTTCAGATTCTGGCCAGCCAGCATGTGGTTACCGTCAACAACAACGTGTTCGTCACCCACTTCGGTGATTTCTACCGGTACCGGGCCCTGATCGGTTTCCGCGAGGAAGCGCATGCCAACCTGCAGCTCGTCAACGCCCATAAACACGTCTTTAGGAACGCGCTGTACCAGGTTTTCGTCGTACTGGCCGTACGCGTCATTAGCGCCGACTTCTACGTCAAATTTGTCGCCCACTTCGTGACCATCCAGCGCGCTTTCCAGGCCGGAAATCAGGGAACCGTGACCATGCAGGTAGTCCAGCGGCGCGCTTACCGGAGACTCATCAACCAACACACCGTCTTCTGTACGTACCTGATAGGCCAGGCTGACCACCAGGTCTTTTGCTACTTTCATGATATCTCCTGAGCATGGGAAGAATAGTGGCGCAGATTGTAGCGGAATTCTGCAGCCGTGTACCCTTTAGCTTAAAAAAAGCCGCCCGATAACGCTAGTCCGGATGAAAAATGCCTATCACTTGCTCTTCTTTGCGAACATGCTCGCGGACCTCTTTATCCGCCTCTCGCATCTGGTGTCCACACTTAACGCACTCAACTATATCGACATTATTCTCACGCCACATCGCCAGCGAATCCTGAGCCTGGCACGCCGGGCATTTCGCCCCGGCAATAAAACGTTTACGCACAGCCATATCATTTACCTTTATTCAAATTCATCCCAGCCGTCTAACTGTCTGCTCTCTTTTTGCATCTCACGCTGAAAAATTTCCTCCAGCTCGCGCCTGGCTTCGCGCACGCGGGATATCTGCAGAGTATCACTATGAACCGGCATTAACTCACGCAACATTCGCATATCAAGACGCCGAAAATGCAGCTGCGCGCGCTGCGCCTGATGAGGGTGCATGCCTAGCGAGATAAGCGCTTTACGCCCTAGCTCGAGCGCGCTGGAGAAGGTTTCACGAGAAAACTGCGCCACACCCGCCTGCAGCAGTTCATGCGCCTCGACGCGTCCTCGCGCTCGCGCCAGGATATGAAGATGTGGAAAGTGTTGTTGACACATCTCGACCAGCTTCATGGTATCTTCCGGCTCATTACAGGTAATGACGATCGACTGCGCCTCTTCGGCTCCTGCCGAGCGCAGGAGCTCCAGCTGCGTCGCATCGCCAAAGTAGACCTTATAGCCATATTGGCGCATCAGATTGACCGCGCTGATATCGCGCTCCAGCACCGTAATACGCATTTTGTTAGCCATCAGCAGGCGGCCAATCACCTGACCAAAGCGCCCAAAACCAACGATAATGACCTGCGGTTTATCATCTTCGACCCACGGAGCCTCGCCCTCCTCTTCGGATTGATTGAATCGACGAGAGAGTATTTTGTCGATTAGCTTCATCAACAGCGGCGTGGTCATCATCGACAATGTCACCGTCACCAGCAGTAGAGCCATTTGATCGTTCTGAAAAAGGCGCATCGAGGCGGGTAATGAGAACAGCACAAAAGCGAATTCTCCCCCCTGGCTCAGCACTCCGGCAAACTGCACCCGTTCTGCACTACGCAGGCCGTACACCCGCGCAAGGAGATACAGCACGACGCCTTTTACCGACACCAGTATCGCGACGCTGGCCGCTACCCATAGCAGGTGGGTATAGAGCACGCCAAGGTTCAGCGCCATGCCAACGGAAATAAAAAACAGCCCGAGCAGGAGCCCTTTAAAGGGCTCAATAGCGATTTCCAGTTCGTGCCGATACTCACTCTCGGCCAGCAGAACGCCGGCGATAAAGGTCCCCAGCGCCATCGACAAACCGAGCGCATCCATAAATAAAGCCGATGCAAGAACCAGCAGCAGCGTCGCTGCGGTGAAGACCTCCCGCACGCCGGATCCGGCGATAAAACGAAACACCGGCCTCAGCAGAAAACGGCCACCAACCAGCATCCCGCCAAAGGCCAGGACCTTCATCCCGATGGTGAGCCAATTAAAGTGGTCGTCACCTGAACCGGCAAGCAGGGGCACCACCGCCAGGGCCGGGATAACGGCCAGATCCTGAAACAGCAGTACGGAGAATCCCAGTTGCCCGGACTCGCTGCGGCTCATGCCTTTTTCACGCATCAGCTGCAGCGCCATCGCGGTTGAAGACATCGCCAGCCCAAGTCCGCCCACCACCGCAGCGCGCCATGAGAAGTCGCTAAGCATGAGCAAGCCGCCAAGAATGAGCGCGCTGAAAGCGACCTGCGCGGCGCCTACGCCGAAAATTGAGCTTCTTAGCCGCCAGAGCTTGGACGGATTCAACTCCAGCCCAATAATAAACATCAGAAAGACAACGCCTAATTCTGAGAAGTGAAGGATTTCATCAACATCGCTGATAAACCCTAACCCCCAGGGGCCAATGGCGATACCGGCCAGCAGATACCCCAGCACGGCGCCAATACCCAGCCTCGCCGCCAGCGGTACCGCCACCACCGCGGCAAACAGAAATAACACCCCGGCCAGCAGTAAATCAGCTCCCGCCATTTGTACCTCCAGCCGTTACAGGATTAGCCAGCCAGTCGCGGTAGGCACGAGCGCGGCTTTTCAGATCGTCAGGCGATTGCCGCCGCGCCCAGTAGACGATAATCGGGCTTATCCAGTGCATGCGGCACATGCCGGCGGTCAGTTCGAAAGGGCGAAGAATGTCATTTATTGGATAGCGATGGGCATCGCGTCGATAGGCGCTCTCCGGCTCCCCGGTGGTAATCACGCTACGCCAGTACTTTCCCGCCAGCTGGTTCCCTCCCGCCCCGCTGGCAAAACCACGGCTGAGCACCCTATCCAGCCACTCTTTCATCAGCGCCGGACAGCTCCAGGTATAAAGCGGATGCTGAAAAACAATCACCTCATGCTGGCGCAGGAGATCCTGCTCATGGGCGATATCGATAAAAAAATCCGGATAGTGCGCGTAAAGATCGTGCACGGTAACATTCGACAACTGTAAGGCCGGTTCAAGCAAAACCCGGTTGGCCACGGAATCCTGAGATTCTGGGTGGGCATACAGCAGCAAAACCTTCGCTGTCTGAGACATCATTCCCCTCCCGAACGTCTTCTGGCGGCCTGTGCAGCGGCTGCGTCCCGACGCAACCAGAATGACTTTGTGTATCGTCTTCATTTTGGGCTACCATTGCGGCCCGGTTGAGCGATTCGCTCCACACTACATTATCATAATGACAAATTAACATAGTCAGAACATACGGCGCCTTATGATTGTTTTCTCCTCGTTACAAATTCGTCGCGGCGTACGCGTCCTGCTGGACAACGCCAGCGCCACCATCAACCCAGGGCAAAAAGTCGGCCTGGTGGGTAAAAACGGCTGCGGTAAATCCACGCTGCTTTCGCTTTTGAAAAACGAGATTAGCGCCGACGGCGGCTCGATGACTTTTCCCGGTAGCTGGCAGCTGGCCTGGGTTAACCAGGAAACGCCGGCGCTTCCTCAGCCGGCTATAGACTATGTTATTGACGGCGATCGCGAATTCCGCAAGCTGGAGGCGGACTTGCACGCGGCCAACGAACGAAATGACGGACATGCCATTGCGACAGTCCACGGTAAGCTGGATGCCATCGATGCCTGGACCATAAGATCCCGCGCGGCCAGCCTGCTGCACGGCCTCGGTTTCAGCAATGAACAGCTTGAGAGGCCGGTGAGCGACTTTTCCGGCGGCTGGCGCATGCGTCTTAACCTCGCCCAGGCGCTTATTTGCCGTTCCGATCTGCTACTGCTTGATGAACCGACTAACCACCTCGACCTCGACGCGGTAATCTGGCTGGAGAAGTGGCTTAAAAGCTACAGCGGCACGCTGATCCTGATCTCCCACGATCGCGACTTCCTTGACCCAATCGTCGACAAAATTATTCATATCGAACAGCAAACGATGTTCGAATACACCGGCAACTACAGCTCTTTCGAAGTGCAGCGCGCAACCCGCCTTTCTCAACAACAAGCGATGTATGAGAGCCAGCAGCAGCGCGTGGCCCATCTGCAGAGCTATATCGATCGTTTCCGCGCGAAAGCGACCAAAGCCAAGCAGGCGCAAAGCCGTATCAAAATGCTCGAGCGTATGGAGCTCATCGCCCCTGCCCACGTTGATAATCCGTTCCACTTTAGCTTCCGTGCGCCGGAAAGCCTGCCCAATCCACTGCTGAAGATGGAAAAAGTCAGCGCCGGCTATGGCGAGCGCGTCATTCTCGATTCGATCAAGCTGAATCTGGTTCCAGGGTCGCGCATCGGTCTGCTGGGGCGTAACGGAGCGGGTAAATCCACGCTGATTAAGCTGCTGGCCGGCGAGCTACAGCCGCTGCGCGGTGAAATTGGCCTGGCGAAAGGCATCAAGCTTGGCTACTTTGCTCAGCACCAGCTTGAATTCCTGCGCGCGGACGAATCCCCGCTCCAGCATCTTGCCCGCCTGGCGCCGCAGGAGCTGGAGCAGAAACTGCGCGACTATCTGGGCGGTTTCGGGTTCCAGAGCGACAAAGTCAACGAAGAGACAAAGCGTTTCTCCGGCGGCGAGAAGGCGCGCCTGGTGCTGGCGCTGATCGTCTGGCAACGCCCTAACCTGCTGCTGCTTGATGAACCGACCAACCACCTCGATCTCGACATGCGCCAGGCGCTAACTGAAGCGTTAATTGATTTTGAAGGCGCCCTGGTGGTGGTCTCCCACGACCGCCATCTGATTCGTTCCACTACCGACGATCTTTATCTGGTGCACGATAGCAAAGTCGAACCTTTCGACGGCGATCTCGAAGACTACCAGCAGTGGTTGAGCGACTCGCAAAAGCTGGAAAGCCAGGCATCGGAAGAACCGAAAGAAAACGGCAACAGCGCCCAGGCGCGTAAAGATCAGAAACGCCGCGAAGCCGAGCTGCGTACGCAAACCCAGCCGCTGCGTAAAGAGATTATCCGTCTGGAAAAAGAGATGGAGAAGCTCAACGCCCAGCTGGCGCAGGCGGAAGAGAAGCTCGGCGACAGCGGCCTGTACGATCAAAGCCGTAAAACAGAGCTTACCGAATGTTTACAGCAGCAGGCCAGCGCAAAGTCCGGCCTCGAAGAGTGTGAAATGGCCTGGCTGGATGCGCAGGAACAGCTGGAGCAGATGCTGCAGGAGGGCTAGCGGCAACATGCGCTACAGCGAGGCGGGGAAACCCGCCTGTTTACCTCTCTCTCCGCGGCTTTTTACACGTAACCTGCCTACCGATTAGCCGCAAGACCACATATTGGCTAACCTGCGTACTTCATGCGCGGTATAGTATGGATAAAGATTATTAATTGCTCTGGTGCTATGGTTGATATCACTCCTACAGAAATGACGCCCCCGGAAAACGACTCGCAGCAGTTTCATCCGATGCGCGGCGTAGGCAATCGTCATTTGCAAACCATGTTGCCGCGGCTAATCCGTCGCAAACTCCGTTTCACTCCCCACTGGCAGCGTCTTGAACTGCCGGATGGCGACTTTGTCGATCTGGCCTGGAGTGAAGATCCTTCTCAGGCACGCCATAAACCCAGACTGGTGGTATTTCATGGCCTGGAGGGCAGCCTGCACAGCCCTTACGCACACGGACTTATCCATGCGGCAATGCAGCGCGGCTGGCTGGGCGTGGTGATGCATTTTCGCGGCTGTAGCGGCGAACCCAACCGAAATAACCGCATCTACCATTCGGGCGAAACGGAAGACGGCTCCTGGTTTCTGCGCTGGCTCCAGCGCGAATACGGTTCGGCACCGACCGCAGCGGTAGGTTATTCGCTCGGGGGCAATATGCTGGGCTGCCTGCTGGCAAAAGAAGGCGACGACATTCCGGTCGATGCCGCGGTAATCGTCTCGGCTCCGTTTATGCTGGAAGCCTGTAGCTATCATATGGATAAAGGTTTCTCACGGGTTTATCAGCGCTATTTGCTTAATCTGCTAAAAGCCAACGCCGCACGTAAGCTAAAAGCCTATCCTGGCTCTCTGCCCGTCGATTTACGTCAGCTAAAAAGCATGCGCCGTATCCGCGAATTTGACGACAGCATCACCGCGAGGATCCACGGTTTTGCCGATGCGCTGGACTATTATCGCCAGTGCAGCGCCATGCCGCGCTTAAGCGATATCACGAAGCCCACGCTGATTATTCACGCAAAAGACGACCCTTTTATGGACCATCACTCGATACCGCCGCAGGAACAATTGCCAGCGAATGTCGAGTATCAGCTGACGGAGCACGGCGGGCACGTTGGGTTCGTCGGCGGTACCTTGCGTAAGCCAGAGATGTGGCTTGAAAGACGTATTCCGGATTGGCTAACCCGCTGGTTAGGAGGAAAATTATGATCATACCCTGGCAAGAGCTCGCTCCCGAAACGCTGGATAGCCTGATCGAAAGTTTTGTCTTGCGCGAAGGCACCGATTATGGTGAACATGAACGTTCGCTGGTTGATAAAGTCTCTGATGTAAAACAGCAGCTAAAAAGCGGAGAGGCCGTGCTGGTATGGTCAGAGCTGCACGAGACGGTCAACATCATGCCCCGCAAGCAGTTTCACGGCTAAGGCGGCACACACTATCGTTTATCCAGGGAGTTGTTATGTCTGCCAAACATCCGGTGATTGCCGTCACGGGCTCCAGCGGCGCGGGTACCACAACCACCAGCCTCGCTTTCCGCAAAATCTTCGCCCAGCTGAATCTGCATGCCGCTGAAGTCGAAGGGGATAGCTTTCACCGCTACACCCGCCCGGAAATGGACATGGCGATCCGCAAAGCGCGGGATCAGGGCAAACATATCAGCTACTTCGGCCCAGAGGCCAACGACTTTGGCCTGCTGGAACAGACGTTTTCTGAGTATGGGCTAAGCGGCAAAGGCCAGTCGCGCAAGTATTTGCATACCTATGACGAAGCCGTGCCGTGGAACCAGGTTCCGGGGACCTTCACGCCCTGGCAGCCGCTGCCCGAGCCGACTGACGTCCTCTTTTACGAAGGCCTGCACGGCGGCGTCGTGACGCCGCAGCACAACGTCGCAAACCATGTCGACCTTCTGGTCGGCGTGGTGCCCATCGTCAATCTTGAGTGGATCCAGAAGCTTATCCGCGACACCAGCGAACGCGGCCACTCTCGGGAGGCGGTGATGGACTCGGTGGTCCGCTCAATGGAGGACTACATCAACTTTATCACCCCGCAGTTTTCGCGCACCCATCTCAACTTCCAGCGCGTCCCGACGGTGGATACGTCCAATCCCTTTGCAGCCAAAGCCATCCCTTCCCTGGATGAAAGCTTCGTGGTGATTCATTTCCGCAACCTGAAAAATATCGATTTTCCGTGGCTTCTGGCGATGCTTCAGGGTTCGTTTATCTCACATATGAACACGCTGGTGGTACCGGGCGGAAAAATGGGGCTGGCGATGGAGCTGATTATGGCGCCGCTGGTTGAACGGCTGATGGAAGGCAAGAAAATAAGCTAGCTGCGATCGCCCCGGCGGCAACATAACCTACCGGGGTCGGTTCCGTTTATCCTTCGATCACTTCATAAGAGTGAGTAATGTTTACCGCCTTCTCAAGCATCAGCGCCACCGAGCAGTATTTATCCGCCGACAGGTCAACGGCGCGGGAAACAGCCGCGTCTTTCAACTCCTTACCGGTCACGATAAAGTGCAGATTGATATGGGTAAACAGACGCGGCGCCTCTTCGCGACGCTCCGAGGTCAGCTTAACTTCACAGTTGGTGACGTTATGGCGCCCCTTCTGCAAAATGGAAACCACGTCAATCGCGCTGCACCCGCCTGCCGCCATCAGCACCATTTCCATCGGGCTGGGCGCTTTATCCCCGGAATTGCCGTCCATCAGAATCTGGTGGCCAGAAGCCGACTCACCGATGAAGGTTAACCCTTCAACCCACTTCACTCGCGCTTGCATAAATTTAACTCCAGGGCTGTAATTTTCCTGACAGATTACGCGTAGATAACAATTCTCGCAACGGAAGGCGACTTGGGTCATGCTGAAGCGAGACACCAGGAGACATGCGGCGAAAGCTATGCTAAAACAGTCTGGATGCTACAGTAATACATTGATGTACTGCATGTATGCAGAGGAGTTCACATTACAGGCTGCAGAACACTTTCAGCCGGATTCCCAGGTATAGGGATTCAATACGATTGCATGCCCGGATGCCGTGTAGTGTCGGCACCCGGAGATAGCTTATAACAGAGGATAACCGCGCATGGTGCTTGGCAAACCGCAAACAGACCCTACCCTTGAATGGTTCTTGTCTCATTGCCACATTCATAAGTACCCATCAAAGAGCACGCTGATCCACCAGGGTGAAAAAGCAGAAACGTTGTACTACATCGTTAAGGGCTCCGTGGCTGTACTCATCAAGGATGAAGAAGGTAAAGAGATGATCCTCTCTTACCTCAACCAGGGCGATTTCATCGGTGAATTAGGCCTGTTTGAAGAAGGTCAGGAGCGTAGCGCCTGGGTACGTGCGAAAACCGCATGTGAAGTGGCCGAAATCTCCTACAAAAAATTCCGTCAGCTGATCCAGGTTAACCCGGATATCCTGATGCGTCTCTCTTCGCAGATGGCGCGCCGTCTGCAGGTTACGTCGGAAAAAGTGGGCAACCTCGCTTTCCTCGACGTGACTGGCCGTATCGCCCAGACGCTGCTGAACCTGGCAAAACAGCCGGATGCGATGACCCACCCGGACGGTATGCAAATTAAAATTACCCGCCAGGAAATCGGTCAGATTGTCGGATGCTCTCGCGAAACCGTTGGCCGCATCCTGAAAATGCTGGAAGATCAAAATCTGATCTCGGCACACGGTAAAACTATCGTCGTCTACGGTACCCGTTAAGTCGGTAAAACGGCGTATTGCCTGACAATACGCCGTTTTTGTTTTCCCCTCATGTGGCGCAGGCTGATTTACCACCCGGAAGTCAACTATGCACTGCGGCAAACGCTGGTGTTGTGTCTGCCGGTTGCGATAGGGCTTCTGTTCGGTCATCTACAGCAGGGGCTGCTGTTTTCTCTTGTTCCCGCCTGCTGCAACGTTGCCGGGCTGGATACACCGCATAAGCGTTTCTTTAAACGCCTGATTATCGGCGGCTGCCTGTTTGCCGGCAGTAGCCTGATCGTTCAACTCCTTCTGCAGCGAGAAATACCTTTGCCGCTGATCCTCACGGGTCTGGCGCTCATCCTCGGCGTCACTGCCGAAATCAGCTCGCTGCACGCAAGGCTGCTGCCCGCCTCGCTTATCGCGGCTATATTTACGCTCAGTCTCGCGGGCAACATGCCGATTTGGGAGCCGCTGCTGATCTACGCGCTCGGGACGTTATGGTATGGCGTTTTTAACTGGATCTGGTTCTGGCTTTGGCGCGAACAGCCGCTGCGCGAATCCTTAAGTCTGCTGTATCGCGAGCTGGCCAATTATTGCGAGGCCAAATACAGTCTGCTTACCCAGCATACGGACCCCTCAACATCGTTGCCGCCGCTGCTTAATCGACAGCAAAAGGTGGTAGATCTGATAACCCAGTGCTATCAGCAGATGCATATGTTGGCGGCCAACCAGCGCAGCGATCATAAACGCCTGCTGCGCGCATTCCAGGTTGGACTGGACCTGCAGGAGCATATTTCCGTCAGCCTTCATCAGCCGGAAGAGGTGCAAAAACTGGTGGAGCGCAGCCATGCGGAAGCGGTGATTCGCTGGAACGCGCAAACCGTTGCCGCCCGCCTGCGGGTGCTGGCGGACGATCTCCTTTACCACCGTTATCCTCAGCGCTTTCAGATGGATAAACAGATCGGTGCGCTGGAAAAAATCGCCTGGCAGCATCCCGATAACCCGGTCGGGCAGTTTTGCGCCTGGCATTTCAGCCGTATTGCCCGGGTTCTGCGCACCCAGCGGCCGCTGTACGCGCGTAACCTGATGGCGGATAAAACCCGTCGCCTGCCGCTGCTGCCTGCCCTGAAAAACTATCTGTCGCTTAAGTCGCCGGCCTTACGAAATGCGGCGCGTATCAGCGTGATGCTGAGCGTCGCCAGCCTGATGGGCAGCGCGCTGAACCTGCCAAAACCCTACTGGATCCTGATGACGGTTCTGTTCGTGACGCAAAACGGCTACGGCGCCACCCGAGTACGCATCGTCCACCGGGCTGCAGGAACCATTGCCGGGCTGGTCATTGCCGGACTGACGCTGCACTTTCACGTCCCTGAAGGCTATACGCTGACCGCGATGCTCTTTATCACGCTGTTAAGCTATCTGATTATCCGCAAGAACTACGGCTGGGCGATGGTCGGATTTACGGTAACGGCAGTGTATACCCTGCAGCTACTCACCCTGAACGGCGAACAGTTTATCGTTGCCAGGCTGATTGATACGCTGATTGGCTGCCTGATCGCCTTCGGGGGTATGGTCTGGCTATGGCCGCAATGGCAAAGCGGCCTGCTGCGCAAAAATGCCCACGATGCGCTGGAAGCCGATCAGGATGCTATCAGGCTGATCCTCAGCGACGACCATCAGGCCCCGGCGCTGGCCTATCAGCGAATGCGCGTCAACCAGGCGCATAACGCGCTGTTTAACTCGCTGAATCAGGCAATGCAGGAACCCGGTTTTAACTCGCACTATCTGGAAGATATGAAGCTTTGGGTTACCCACAGCCAGTTTATTGTCGAGCATATCAACGCCATGACCACCCTGGCGCGCGAGCACAATATGCTCACGCCAGATCTGGCGCAACGTTATCTGGAGTCCTGCGAGATTGCGCTCCAGCGCTGCCAGCAGCGGCTGGATTCCGATGGGCCGGGCAGCGCAGGGGATGTGAATATCATGGAGGCGCAGGATGCGGAGGTTCCTCGCGGCCCGCTCAGTACAATGGAGCAGCATCTGCAGCGCATCCTCGGGCATCTGAACACCATGCACACTATTTCATCGGTGGCATGGCGTCAGCGTCCGCATCATGGCATCTGGCTGCGCGCCACTAAGCGCTGAGCACCCGCTCAACAGCCTGGGCAAAGCGCGTCATGCCTTCAGCAATATCGCTATCATCAATCACCAGCGACGGTACAAAGCGCATCACGTCCGGTCCGGCATTGAGCACCATGACGCCAGCCTCTGCGGCGGCGTAGAGGAAATCGCGCGCCTTCCCGTGATACTGCGGCTTAAGCTCGGCGCCGATAAGCAGCCCCATGCCGCGGATATCGCTGAACAGATCGAACCGCGCGTCAATTTGCTGAAGGTGCTCAACAAACAGCTCGCGCTTCGCGGTGACGCCGTCCAGCACTTCCGGTGTGTTAATCAGATCGAACGCCGCTCCGCCCACCGCGCAGGCCAGGGGGTTACCGCCGTAGGTCGAACCATGAGAACCGGCGTGGAACGCGCTGGCGATGTCATGGGTGGTCAGCATCGCGCTGATAGGGAAACCGCCGCCCAGCGCCTTAGCGCTGGTCAGAATATCCGGCGTTACGCCATAGTGCATATAAGCAAACAGCGAGCCCGTGCGCCCCATACCGCACTGAACTTCATCAAAGACCAGCAAAGCCTGATGCTGGTCGCACAGATCGCGCAAGCCTTGCAGAAATTCCGGCGTCGCTGCGGTCACGCCGCCTTCTCCCTGAATCGGCTCGACCACCACCGCGCAGGTATGATCGTCCATCACGGCTTTCACCGCGTGTAAATCGTTAAACGGCACGTGAACGATATCGGCCGGTTTAGGCCCAAAACCATCGGAATATTTCGGCTGCCCGCCAACGGAGACGGTAAACAGCGATCGACCGTGGAATGCGTTATGGAAGGCGATAATTTTGGTTTTGTACGGACTATGGCGAGTGACGGTATAGTGGCGCGCCAGCTTAAAAGCCGTTTCGTTGGCTTCGGTTCCGGAGTTCATAAACACGACGCGATCGGCGAACGTCGCATCAACCAGCTTACGCCCCAGGCGCAGGGCCGGTTCGTTGGTAAAAACGTTGCTGGTATGCCACAGCTTTTCACCCTGTTCATGGAGTGCCGCCACCAGCGCCGGATGGCAATGTCCGAGCGCAGTCACGGCAATACCCCCGGCGAAATCAACGTACTCTTTCCCCTGCTGATCCCATACCCGGCTTCCTTTGCCCTTCACCGGAATAAATTCCGCCGGTGCATAAATTGGCAAAATAACCTCATCGAATGTCGCGCGGGTGATCGCCGGTTGTTCAGTTGCCATGTCGTGCCCATCCCTCTTCGTTATGCGATAGTGATTATGATAATCTAATCACAAAATATGCATAAAAAATCAAACCATGGCAACTACAAATCACCGATTGAGGAAGTTTGCCAGCAGCTGGTGGCCCTGTTCGCTGAGAATGCTCTCCGGATGAAATTGCACGCCCTCAAGGTCGAATTCGCGGTGGCGAATGCCCATAATCTCCCCCTCCTCGCTGCGGGCGGTCACTTCAAAGCATTCAGGCAGCGTTAGCGGGTCAATCAGCAGGGAGTGGTAGCGGGTCACGGTTAGCGGATTATTGAGGCCACGAAATACCCCCTGACCACGATGGCTAATGGGGGACGTTTTCCCGTGCATGACTTTGGCCGCCCGCACGATCGCGGCGCCGAAAACCTGGGCTATCGCCTGGTGGCCCAGGCAAACGCCTAAGATTGGCGTCTTGCCGGAGAAGTGGCGAATAACCGCCAGCGAAATCCCGGACTCATTCGGCGTGCAGGGCCCCGGCGAAATAACGATTTTCGCGGGCGCCAGCGCAACAATTTCCGCTAACGTCAGCTCGTCATTACGCCTGACCTGCACTTCTGCCCCAAGTTCGCAGAAATACTGGTACAGATTCCAGGTAAAAGAATCGTAGTTATCGATAAGCAGGATCATAGCGGCTCCGGGAACAAAGAACCGCGCTATTCTACTCAGTTTCCGTCGCTTCGCTTACCACTTTGCGAAATATCGTCCGCAGTGGAGAAAGGTCGCCCATTGCGCCACTCTGGTTGGCCTGGTTCCATACATCGACGGCAATATCACGCCAGTCCAGCGTATAGCCAGCATGAATAGCCAGTTGTTCAAAGAAAATGCGTTGCGCCAGGCCGTTGCCGATTCGGAAAGGATGCAGGACGTTAATTTCGCAGTAGTAATGAGCGAGACGTTCAATGAATTTATCCTGAGCAAGCCCCACCAGATAGCCTTCCTCTTCCAGGGCCTGAAAGAGCGTGTTCCCCTCTTTTTCGATATAGGCGAAATGGCAGAAACGGGTGTCGCCCTGATAGATATCCACTTCACGCAGTTGTCCCGCCCAGTCGAAAATATCCTGATAGAGCTGGCGATGAATCGCGCAGAGATGAGGCAAGCCGCGCACCAGTGGCCCGAGTTCGATGGTTGCCGCGCGTAGCGCGGTCAGCTCCCACGCCGCCTGCTCAAGGCGCTGTGCCTGGCGGATACCTAAGCGGTTACGCATGACCTGCAGACCGGAGTAAAGATAAGGATCCCGGCCCTCACCAAATTTATCGCTCATAGTGGCTCCTTAACGCCGCAATACGCGCCAGGGCTTCTTCGGGAGTAAGGTTGATTAGCGGAATATCGACGCCCTCCAGCCGCCGGCTGGCCTGAAAATTCACGTTTCGTCGATCCTCCCAGAGTCGGGATTTCTGTTTTTCGGTGAGCTTTTTCATTTAACACCTCCCTGACATGTCCGCAGTAGCCACAAGTATAAGCGGCAAAAAGCGATTTCGCAGGGAAGCGGGGAATGCGCGGGTGAGCGTTACCCGCGCAACTAAGATTACGGCAGTACTTTTGCGGAAAGAATAACGATAGGTTTGGACGGAACATTTTGATACGGCCCAACGTTGTGAGTCGGCACCTGAGAAATTTTATCCGCGACGTCCATGCCTTTGACTACTTTACCAAACACCGCATAGCCGAAATCACGCTGGCCATGATCGAGGAAGGCGTTATCCGCAATATTGATAAAGAACTGGCTGGTTGCGCTGTCCTGATCGGCAGTACGCGCCATGGCGATGGTGCCGCGCGTGTTGCGCAGACCGTTGTCGGCTTCATTTTTAATCGGCGGATTAGGCTGTTTCTGCTGCATCTGTTCGTTAAAGCCGCCGCCCTGCACCATAAAGCCCGGGATCACGCGGTGAAAAGTGGTGTTGTTATAAAAACCGCTGTTCACGTACTTGAGGAAGTTATCAACCGAGATGGGCGCTTTCTGGCTATTCAGCTCAAGCTCAATATTGCCCGCAGACGTGGTCAGCAACACATGAGGATCCCCCTTTGCCGCCATGGCCGGGGAAAATGCTGAAATGGCGAAAACGGCAGCCACCGCCGCGAGAGTTGATTTGAGCATGGAAATTCCTTAACGGAGCAGAATAAAAACCGAGTGCTTTGATTCTAAAGAGCCTTTGCATCCTGGGCTAGCCTTTTACCTAATTTTACTTAGCTGAAACACTTGTAACGATGGGCCAGGCGCTCCGCCAAATAATCAAATGCGATGCAAATCACACTAACAATTGCAAAAAACTATAAATTTCAGAATAAACGTTTGCTTGAATCACGCTAACGCATAAAATCTGTCCGCCCGGCGCAGAGTCAACGCGCTTTACATTTCTATTCACAGGCCTGTCATGACTAACAGCAATCGTATCAAGCTCACATGGATCAGCTTCTTCTCCTACGCCCTGACCGGCGCGTTGGTGATTGTCACCGGGATGGTGATGGGAAACATCGCAGATTATTTTCATCTGCCCGTCTCCAGCATGAGCAACACCTTTACCTTTCTTAATGCCGGTATCCTGATCTCTATCTTCCTGAACGCCTGGCTGATGGAGATTGTTCCGCTGAAAACGCAACTGCGCTTTGGCTTTATCCTGATGGTTCTGGCCGTCGCCGGTTTGATGTTCAGCCATAGCCTGGCGCTGTTTTCCGCCTCGATGTTCGTGCTTGGGCTGGTCAGCGGGATCACCATGTCGATTGGTACCTTCTTGATTACCCATATGTACGAAGGTCGTCAGCGCGGCGCGCGGCTGCTGTTCACCGACTCCTTCTTCAGCATGGCGGGGATGATCTTCCCGATGCTGGCCGCCTATCTGCTGGCGCGCAGCATCGAATGGTACTGGGTTTATGCCTGCATCGGCCTGGTCTACGTCGCTATTTTCATTCTGACCTTCGGCTGTGAATTCCCGGTCCTGGGCAAAAAAGCCCTGCAGGATAGCCAGCCGGTCGTGAAAGAAAAATGGGGTATCGGCGTGCTGTTTCTTTCCATCGCCGCCCTGTGCTACATCCTCGGCCAGTTGGGGTTCATCTCCTGGGTACCGGAATACGCCAAAGGCCTGGGCATGAGCCTTGGCGATGCGGGTAAGCTGGTAAGCGATTTCTGGATGTCGTACATGATCGGCATGTGGTCATTCAGCTTCATCCTGCGCTTCTTTGACCTGCAGCGTATCCTGACCGTGCTGGCGGGCGTGGCGACGGTGCTGATGTATCTGTTTATTAACGGTTCGCCGGAGCATATGCCGTGGTTTATTCTCACCCTCGGCTTCTTCTCCAGCGCCATCTATACGTCGATCATCACCCTGGGGTCACTGCAAACTAAAGTGTCGTCGCCTAAGCTGGTGAACTTCATTCTGACCTGCGGCACCGTGGGTACCATGCTGACTTTCGTCGTTACCGGCCCTATCGTTGCCGCCAGCGGACCGCTGGCAGCGCTGCATACCGCTAACGGCCTCTATGCCGTGGTCTTTGTGATGTGTCTGATCCTCGGCTTCGTCTCCCGCCACCGCCAGAACAACGCGGCAGCGGAATCGCACTAAGCCTCAGGCCCCTTTGTTCCGGCAAAGGGGCTATTTCGGGTAAAGAACAGCTCCTCCCCGCCCCGATCCATCTGTACCCAGGTTTGCGCCAGCTGCGTGGTAGCGATAACTCTCCCCTGGCGAATTGACCAACGAACCGGAACCTGACAACGCACAGCCTCAAACCCGTTTTCCGCAGGGAGAATCACCAGATTCGCCGTGTTCCCCGTCGCAATACCGTAATCGCTCAGGCCAAACGTTCGCGCGCTATTTTCCGTCACCAGCTTGAGTCCATCGTTAATCTGCTGATAGCCCATCATCTGACAAACGTGCAGCCCCATGTGCAGCACCTGCAGCATGTTGCCGGTTCCCAGCGGATACCAGGGATCAAAGACATCGTCATGGCCAAAGCAGACGTTAATGCCCGCCGCCATCAGCTCCTTCACGCGCGTGATGCCGCGGCGTTTCGGATAGTCGTCAAACCGTCCCTGAAGGTGAATATTGACCAGCGGGTTAGCCACGAAGTTAATGCCGGACAGTTTCAGCAAACGAAAAAGACGTGATGTATAAGCGCCATTGTAGGAGTGCATCGCGGTGGTATGGCTGGCGGTCACTCTCGGCCCAATCCCCTCTTTTAACGCCAGGGCCGCCACGGTCTCAACGAATCGCGACTGTTCATCATCGATTTCATCACAGTGGATATCTAAAGGCCGCTGATACTTTTTCGCCAGACGAAAAGCGATGTGCAGGGACTCCACGCCATATTCGCGAGTGAATTCAAAATGCGGGATGGCGCCCACCACATCGGCGCCCAGCCGCAGGGCTTCTTCCAGCAGAGCCTCACCATTGGGATAGGATAAAATCCCCTCTTGTGGGAAGGCGACAATCTGCAAATCTACCCACGGCGCGACTTCCTGCTTCACCTCCAGCATGGCTTTGAGCGCGGTCAGCGTCGGATCGGAAACGTCGACGTGGGTGCGCACAAACTGAATACCGTTGGCAATTTGCCATTTCAACGTCTTCCAGGCGCGGGCTTTCACGTCTTCATGGCTCAACAGCGCCTTACGCTCCGCCCATCGCTCAATCCCTTCAAACAGGGTACCGGACTGATTCCAGTTCGGCTCGCCGGCGGTCTGGGTCGTATCGAGGTGAATATGCGGTTCAATAAAAGGGGGGATGGCCAGCCCGCCGCGCGCATTCAGCACTTCAAAATTCTCTTTGCGCGCCTCCCCCATAGGGGTGATATCCCCGAAGCGCCCCTTGTCTATCGCTATCTGCCATAACCCTTCGCGATCGGGCAGACGAACGTTCTCAATTAACCAAAGCGGCGCTGCTGTCATATCGATGACTCCCGTAATTGTTGCTGAAATTTTACTCAACCCGCCGTGGGTATCCGTTGCTAATTTTGTACATAAAAAAAGCAAAAAGGAAAAGCCAGCGTTTTCCGTCACTTATAAAAATACTGACAAATCATAAACATACCACTTAAGTAGTAGGTAAAGGTGTAATTGATTTGCATCAATAAGTGTCGCGGCTGAATCGTTAAGGTAGGCGGTAATATAAAAGAAATCGAGGCAAAAATGAGCAAAGTCAGACTCGCTATCATTGGTAATGGTATGGTCGGCCACCGCTTTATTGAGGACCTTCTTGATAAATCCGACGCCAGCCTGTTCGATATTACCGTCTTCTGTGAAGAACCCCGTATCGCCTACGACCGCGTACACCTCTCCTCCTACTTCTCTCACCATACTGCCGAAGAGCTCTCTTTGGTACGGGAAGGTTTCTACGAGAAGCACGGCGTTAAGGTACTGGTCGGTGAACGCGCCATTACCATCAACCGCCAGGAGAAGGTCATCCACTCCAGCGCAGGCCGTACCGTTTTCTATGACAAGCTGATTATGGCAACCGGCTCCTATCCGTGGATCCCGCCGATAAAAGGTTCTGAAACTCAGGACTGCTTTGTTTATCGCACTATTGAAGACCTGAACGCTATTGAAGCCTGCGCCCGTCGCAGCAAGCGCGGCGCCGTCGTCGGCGGCGGTCTGTTAGGCCTGGAAGCCGCTGGGGCGCTAAAAAACCTCGGCGTTGAAACCCACGTCATTGAATTCGCCCCCATGCTGATGGCGGAACAGCTGGATCAGATGGGCGGCGAACAGCTGCGCCGTAAGATTGAAAGCATGGGCGTGCGGGTGCACACCAGCAAAAATACCAAAGAGATTGTCCAGGAAGGACGCGAAGCGCGTAAAACCATGCGTTTTGCCGACGGCAGCGAGCTGGAAGTTGACTTCATCGTCTTCTCTACCGGTATCCGCCCGCGCGATAAGCTGGCCACCCAGTGCGGTCTGGAAGTCGCTCCACGCGGCGGCATTGTGATCAATGACGCCTGTCAGACTTCTGACCCGGATATCTACGCCATCGGGGAATGTGCCAGCTGGAATAACCGCGTTTATGGCCTGGTCGCCCCGGGCTATAAAATGGCCCAGGTTACCGTTGACCATATCCTGAAAACAGAAAACGCCTTTGAAGGCGCGGATCTGAGCGCCAAGCTAAAGCTGCTGGGCGTTGACGTCGGCGGGATTGGCGACGCTCACGGACGCACGCCAGGCGCGCGCAGCTACGTTTACCTCGACGAAAGCAAAGAGGTCTACAAACGCCTCATCGTGAGTGAAGATAATAAAACTCTGCTCGGTGCGGTGCTGGTGGGCGACACCAGCGATTACGGCAATCTGCTGCAGCTGGTGCTCAATGCGATCGAACTGCCGGAAAACCCGGACTCGCTGATCCTCCCGGCGCACGCGGGCAGCGGTAAGCCGTCAATTGGCGTGGATAAACTGCCGGACAGCGCACAAATTTGCTCCTGCTTTGACGTCACCAAAGGCGCATTGATTGCCGCTATTAATAAAGGCTGCCACACCGTGGCGGCGCTGAAAGCAGAAACCAAAGCCGGTACCGGCTGCGGCGGCTGTATCCCGCTGGTGACTCAGGTTCTCAACGCCGAACTGGCGAAACAGGGCATCGAAGTCAACAATAACCTGTGCGAGCACTTTGCGTACTCCCGTCAGGAACTGTTCCACCTCATCCGCGTGGAAGGCATCAAAACCTTTGAAGAGCTGCTGGCAAAACACGGTAAAGGCTACGGCTGTGAGGTTTGTAAACCGACCGTTGGCTCGCTGCTGGCCTCCTGCTGGAACGAATATATTCTGAAACCGCAGCACACCCCGCTGCAGGATACCAACGACAACTTCCTGGCCAATATCCAGAAAGACGGCACCTACTCCGTTATTCCCCGCTCTGCCGGCGGTGAAATCACCCCGGAAGGGCTGGTGGCGGTGGGCCGCATCGCTCGTGAATTTAACCTGTATACCAAGATCACCGGCTCCCAACGTATCGGCCTGTTTGGCGCACAAAAAGACGATCTGCCGGAAATCTGGCGTCAGTTGATCGACGCGGGCTTCGAAACCGGTCACGCATACGCTAAGGCGCTGCGAATGGCGAAAACCTGCGTAGGCAGCACCTGGTGCCGCTACGGCGTGGGCGATAGCGTCGGCTTCGGCGTAGAGCTGGAAAACCGCTACAAAGGCATCCGTACGCCGCACAAAATGAAGTTTGGCGTCTCGGGCTGTACCCGCGAATGCGCGGAAGCTCAGGGTAAAGACGTCGGCATCATCGCCACGGAGAAAGGCTGGAACCTTTACGTCTGCGGTAACGGCGGTATGAAACCCCGCCACGCGGATCTGCTCGCAGCGGATCTGGATCGCGAAACGTTAATGAAATATCTCGACCGCTTCATGATGTTCTATATCCGTACCGCCGACAAACTGACCCGTACCGCACCGTGGTTAGATAACCTGGAAGGCGGCATCGATTATCTGAAGTCGGTCATCATCGACGACAAGCTGGGACTGAACGAGCATCTGGAAGAAGAGATGGCTCGCCTGCGTGCAGCGGTAGTCTGCGAGTGGACAGAAACCGTTAACTCGCCAGCGGCCCAGGTACGCTTCAAACACTTTATCAACAGCGACAAGCGCGACCCTAACGTCCAGGTCGTGCCTGAGCGTGAGCAACATCGCCCGGCCACGCCGTACGAACGTATCCCGGTAACTCTGGTGGAGGAAAACGCATGAGCCAGTGGAAAAATATCTGCAAACTCGATGACATCCTGCCGGAAACCGGCGTCTGCGCGCTGTTAGGCGATAAACAAGTGGCGATTTTCCGCCCGTATCACGGTGACCAGGTGTTTGCGATTAGCAATATCGACCCGTTCTTCGAGTCCAGCGTCCTCTCTCGCGGCCTGATCGCCGAGCATCAGGGCGAGCTGTGGGTGGCCAGCCCGCTGAAAAAGCAGCGCTTCCGCCTGCGTGACGGCCTGTGTATGGAAGATGAAAGCCATTCGGTAGCGCACTATGAAGCCCGAGTGAAAGACGGCATCGTGCAGTTACGCGGTTAAGCAATTTAAGGGAGGCGCAACGCCTCCCTTTTTTTAAATTTTTTACCTTCAATTGATGACACAACATCATCTGTGCTGCGTCGCGAAGGCTGCCAACCAGGAAGCAGCGCAAAGGATGAGGTGTTAAAGGAAATCCTATGTTTACGGACACAATAAACAAGTGCGCGGCCAACGCCGCCCGCATTGCGCGCCTTTCGGCCAATAATCCAATCAGCTTCTGGGTCAGCTCAATGATGGCGGGAGCCTATGTCGGCCTCGGCATCATTCTTATTTTTACCCTCGGCAACCTGCTCGATCCTGCGGTCCGCCCGCTGGTGATGGGCGCCACCTTTGGCATTGCGTTAACGCTGGTGATTATCGCCGGCTCTGAATTGTTCACCGGCCACACCATGTTCCTTACGCTGGGCGTGAAAGCGGGCACCATCAGCCAGAGTCAGATGTGGGCGATTCTGCCCCAGACCTGGATGGGTAATCTGCTGGGTTCGGTTTTCGTGGCGCTGCTGTATTGCTGGGGTAGCGGCAGCCTGCTGCCGGTCGATAGCAGCCTCGTGCATACCGTCGCGCTGGCAAAAACCAGCCAATCCGCGATGGCGCTCTTTTTCAAAGGCGCGCTGTGTAACTGGCTGGTGTGTCTGGCGATCTGGATGGCGATTCGTACCGAGGGCACGGCCAAATTTATCGCCATCTGGTGGTGTCTACTGGCGTTTATCGCGTCCGGCTATGAGCACTCCGTCGCCAACATGACGCTTTTTGCCCTCTCCTGGTTTGGCCATCACAGCGATGCGTATACCCTTGCGGGAATAGGTCACAATTTGTTATGGGTAACACTCGGCAATACTTTGTCCGGTGTCGTATTTATGGGATTGGGTTATTGGTATGCTACGCCGAAATCGGAGCGCCCCGCCCCGGAAAAAACTAACGAGACTGAGAGTCTGGCTCAGCAGGCGTAATCGGTGAAGGCAGGTTGAACGCGGACAGCGCGAAACAACCGGAACGTACACGTAGTACGTGAGGATGATTCGCTACGCTCACCCTTCGGGCCGCCCTAAAGGGCGTTCAAAACTCGATGAATTTTGTGTGAGCACTGCCCAGGTTCAACCTGACAAATAAAATAGCCTGATAGCCAGATTCTAAGGCTGCTGCCAATAATTAAGAGGGAATGTCGTGGACCATTTGCCTATATTTTGCCAATTACGCGATCGTGACTGTTTGTTAGTCGGCGGCGGCGATGTGGCTGAACGTAAAGCTCGCCTGTTACTGGACGCTGGCGCCAGATTGACGGTTAATGCCCTGGATTTTGTGCCGCAATTCCAGGTATGGGCCGATGCAAACATGCTAACCCTGGTCCAGGGCGAGTTTAATCCTGCGCTGCTGGATAACTGCTGGCTGGCCATCGCTGCTACCGATAACGAAGCGGTTAATCAACAGGTCAGCGAATCAGCGGAAGAAAGGCGAATATTTTGCAACGTGGTCGATGCGCCTCAGCAAGCCAGCTTTATTATGCCGTCGATTATCGACCGTTCACCGCTGATGGTTGCCGTCTCTTCCGGCGGCACCTCGCCGGTGCTGGCGCGCCTGCTGCGCGAAAAGCTGGAGTCGGTTCTGCCATTACATTTAGGCCAGTTGGCCCACTATGCAGGTCAGCTGCGTTCAAGGGTGAAGAAGCAGTTTGCCACCGTCGGCGAGCGCCGACGCTTCTGGGAGAAGCTGTTTGTTAACGACAGGCTGGCGCAGTCGCTGGCCAACGAGGACCGCCAGGCCGTCGCGGACGCTACGGAGCAGCTGCTGACCGAGCCGCTGGACCATCGCGGCGAAGTGGTGCTGGTAGGCGCAGGTCCTGGCGACGCCGGACTGCTGACCCTCAAAGGCCTGCAGCAAATACAGCAGGCCGATGTAGTGGTTTATGACCGCCTGGTCTCCGACGACATCATGAATCTGGTGCGCCGCGATGCCGATCGGGTCTTCGTGGGAAAACGCTCGGGCTACCACTGCGTACCGCAGGAAGAGATTAACCAGATTCTGCTGCGCGAAGCCCAGGGTGGAAAACGCGTTGTTCGCCTGAAAGGTGGCGATCCGTTTATCTTTGGTCGCGGCGGCGAAGAGCTGGAAACTTTGTGTCATGCGGGTATTCCTTTCTCGGTAGTACCGGGAATTACCGCGGCCTCTGGCTGTTCCGCCTACTCCGGCATCCCCCTGACTCACCGGGATTTTGCCCAGGGCGTGCGCCTGGTCACCGGCCACCTTAAGACCGGCGGCGAACTGGACTGGGAAAACCTGGCGGTAGAGAAACAGACCCTGGTGTTCTACATGGGCCTGAACCAGGCTCCGGCGATCCGGGAAAAACTGATTGCCCACGGCATGGCGGCGGATATGCCCGCTGCCATCGTTGAGAACGGCACGGCGATAACCCAGAAGGTGGTCACCGGTACGTTAGAACAGCTGGATATTCTGGCGAAGCAAATGGCCAGCCCCGCGCTGATTATTGTCGGTCGCGTTGTCGGCCTGCGCGACAAGCTGAACTGGTTCTCAAATCACTAATCTTCCTGGCCCACTATTACCATTAATATTGGGCCATATTTTCTTTCAACATAATCTTGCCGCAAATATATTCCATAATACTTAAAAAGCAATTAAGTTAATTTAATCCTTGGAAATTTGACACCCAAAATAAAATCCTATTAAATCAAAAATAAGAAATGACTCAAAAGCCGTTTCTTATTAGCAATGGAAAGTCAAATATATTATATATCATACAACAGGGATTATCTTATGAAAAACATGCTCAGGTTCGCTGCATTAGCGGCAGTTCTCACGTCGCTCACTGCCTGCACCGGCCACATTGAAAACAAAAATAAAACATGCAGTTATGACTATCTCCTTCATCCTGCAATTTCTATTTCCAAGATGATAGGCGGCTGTGGACCCGCAGCAGATCAGAAATAAAATATCAGGCCGGATTATTCCGGCCTTTTTATATGCGGCCTAAAAACCAGTACAATTAAGAAAGTCATGATTGTGTATGAGCGATACGAATAATGACATTTCGGACTCGCTGCTTTCCGGCCAATCAACGAGTGCTCCTCGCTAATAAATGCAGAGCGTTTACAGAACCACTGCATCATATGGCATCAGCGATTACCAATGAAAAAGCCGGATGTTTTGTGGACTGACCCCATAAAGTTGGACAGTTCATATTAAGCGGCTTTCAGGGCCTG
>NZ_JBEAFR010000007.1:0-32516 GCF_040062315.1 Klebsiella sp. GW_Kp181 | reverse complement strand
GCTACCGGCCCGCAGATTGCTGTGAACTCGTAGCCCGGCTAAGCGCAGCGCAAGCCGGGAAAAAACCACGCCGATGCTTCACCCTGATACCGTTCCCGAAGGTGGTGCTGGCGCGCCTTGTCCTGGCTACCGGCCCGCAGATTGCTGTGAACTCGTAGCCCGGCTAAGCGCAGCGCAAGCCGGGAAAAAACCACGCCGATGCTTCACCCTGATACCGTCCCGGAGGCGGTGCTGGCGCGCCTTATCCGGGCTACCGGCCCGCAGAGAGCGCGCTGGAATTAACCGCTTCGCACGCCTCTTTCACCGCCTCATACAGCAGCCGTACCGCAGGCGAAAGCTGTTTGCGGTGCGGGCAAATCATATTCAGCGGCACCACGTCGCCCTGGTAGTGCGGCAGCAGCACCTGGAGTCGCCCTGCACGAATATCGTCGCCGACGTCGAGTTCAGATTTGTACGCAATCCCCTCACCGGCAATCGCCAGGCGGCGAATCACCTCCGCATCATCGCTCACGATAGTACCGGAAACCTGCACGTGGTGTACTTTCCCTTCCCGGCTCAACGGCCAGCGGTCAAACGCCCTGCCGCGCAGCACGTAGGTGAGTGCATTATGTCGCGCCAGCTCTTCCAGCGTTTGCGGCTCGCCGTTTTCGGCTATCCAGCCGGGCGAAGCCACCAGCACTCGTCGGTTATCGGGCGCGACGGGCAGGGAGATAAACGAAGCATCGTCGTTATCGCCGTAGCGAAAGGCCACGTCCACCGGATCTTTAAACACGTCGGTCCGATGATCGGAAAACAGGATCCGCAGACGCAGCGCAGGATGACGCTGGCGAAAGCCGCGAAAAACGCGCAGAAGCAGGTTGCGCCCGAGATCGGACGGCACGGCAATTTGTAACGTACCGCGAACTTCGTCATCCGGCGTGCGGATTTTTTGCAGCCCGGCGTGCAGCGTATCGAGCATCTGCGTGGCGTAGGGCAGCCAGGCCTCACCTTCCGGCGTCAGGCGCAGGCTCCGCGTTGAACGGGCAAAAAGACGAATATTCAACGTCGTTTCCAGACGCTTGATCGCCGCACTAACCTGCGCCGGCTGCAGCCCGGCCTCTCGCGCCGCATCGCTGAAGCTGCTTAGCGCCGCAGCGCGGACAAACAGAGCCAGATCTTCCAGCCTTAACATAGACACTCCCGAACCCGGATTATTCTCAAAACTGGCGCAACCAGGCGAAAAACATCGTTGCCTCACCGTTTGCTTACACTTTTAACGAAACCAACGCTTGCCATTTCCTTGAGGTATCAGGAATCATACGAGGCTGCGATTGAGTGTCCAGGATAATAATGAGGAAACTATGCGTAAAACAAAAATGATGCTTCTGGGCGTACTGTTGGCATGCACCAGCGGAGCGTGGGCGGCGACCGGCGACGGCATTCAGAAATATGAGCTGGACGGAGTGACCGCAGACTTTAAACAATTCCACATCGGCGATACCGTTCCGCCGCTGTACCTGACGCCAGAATACAATATCAAACAGTGGCAGCAGCGCAATCTGCCGGCGCCGGATGCCGGCACGCGCTGGACCTACATGGGCGGGAGCTACGTCCTGATTACCGAAACCGAGGGGAAAATCCTCAAAATCTACGATGGCGAAATTTTCTATCATCGCTAAAAACGAAACGCCAGCGGACAAATTCTGCCGCTGGCATATCTTTTATCGTTGCTAAAGCGCTATTCGTTAAAGCGGTTTTGTTTGTGCATAAACTCCTCGACGGCAATATAGGCAGCGACCTGTTCGTAGAGCATTAAAATACTGAGTATCAGATCCCCGCCGCTGCGCAGTAAATCATCCGGCGCAGTGCGACTTTTATCATCCGATAAAAAAACTATCTGTTCATAAATTTCACAATATTCGCCATAAGCGCCAATCGGAAGGTCAGCCAGCGGGATATTTTCCTGACAATAACGCAGCGCGTCAGCGGCTTTCTCCGGCAGCGTGCGCGAATGCATAAAGATGACCAGAAGTTCCCGCAACTTAACGATTAGAGCAATATTATTCATCATGCACTCCGGAAATGTAGTACGGCGATATTTTCCTTCCATCGTTTTTATTGACGTATGACTGATGACTACCACATTCCGCCAAATAATAAAGCCAAATAAAATTCCTTTCGGCGAATTAAAATAGGTCACTGCTATGCTAATTAAGCTCGCACAAGCGCGGAGGGAAAACAATGTTAAGAGTATGTTTTGTTGATTAATCTCAACATCAGCAAATGTGAATAAAAATAAGTAATATTTAACACCACTATCATTCGCGCAGTGATTATTTTAGCGAAAGAAAACGGCGTTCGGCGGAGGTAAAAAAACCGCACGGCGCTTTGCGCCGCACGGTTCAGGATAGTGAGTGGACTATACCGCGCGGAAGGCGATCTCACCGGGGATAACTTCCCCCTGCCAGTACAGCTGCGCCGCGACGCGGTCTGCCAGCTGACGATAGGTCTCGGTAAACTCACTTTCCGGACGCGCCACTACCGTCGGGGTCCCTTTGTCGAGGTCTTCGCGCAGAGTGATGTGCAGCGGCAGCTGGCCCAGCAGCTGGGTGTGGTATTTCTCCGCCAGCTTTTGCGCGCCGCCGGTACCGAAGATAGGCTCGTGGTGCCCGCAGTTGCTGCAAATATGCATGCTCATGTTTTCCACGATACCCAGCACCGGTACCTCGACTTTTTCAAACATCACGATGCCTTTTTTGGCGTCGATTAGAGCGATATCCTGCGGCGTGGTCACCACTACCGCGCCGGTAACCGGAATATTTTGCGCCAGCGTCAGCTGAATATCACCGGTACCCGGCGGCATATCCAGCACCAGATAATCGAGATCCGGCCACAGGGTTTCCTGCAGCATCTGCATCAGCGCCTTGCTGGCCATCGGCCCGCGCCACACCATAGCGTTATCGTCGGTCACCAGATAACCGATGGAGTTGGTGGCAAGACCGAACTTCATAATCGGCGCCATATGGGTCCCATCTGGCGAGGTCGGACGCTGATCTTCCGCGCCGAGCATGGTCGGAATCGACGGGCCGTAAATATCGGCATCCAGAATGCCGACTTTCGCCCCTTCCGCCGCCAGCGCCAGCGCCAGGTTGACCGCGGTCGATGATTTACCCACCCCGCCCTTACCGGAGCTGATAGCGATAATATTTTTCACGCCGTTGATACCGGGCTGATTTTTTACCCGCTGAAGCGTGGCGATGCTGTGCGTCAGCTTCCAGTCGATAGCTTTGGCACCGGTAATGCGCAGCAGCTCGGCGCTGCACTGCTCCTTCAGAGCTTCAAAGGCGCTATTCCAGACGAACGGCATCTGAATTTCAATATGCACGGTTTCGTCCAGCCAGGCGACGTGATGCAGCGCCTTCAGCGTAGTGAGGTTATGTTTCAGGGTTGGGTGCTGGAAATTAGCCAGGGTCCCGGCGACCATCGCGCGTAGACGTTCGGGGGATTTGGCCTGGGATTGCGAACTCATCCCGACTCCTTTGTTATTGTGAGTTGAATCTTGTGCGTTAAGTTTACCTTAAAGGGAATAATTCCCCCACCATAAGCTTTGGGCTTACCAAATTATTGCCTTTGCGGTAACATCAAACCCCCTTTTTACAATAGAAGATGTAATGCCCACTATGACTCAAGTCGCGAAGAAAATACTGGTAACGTGCGCACTGCCGTACGCAAACGGCTCAATCCACCTCGGCCACATGCTGGAGCACATCCAGGCTGATGTCTGGGTCCGTTACCAGCGAATGCGCGGCCACGAAGTCAACTTCATCTGCGCCGACGACGCCCACGGAACCCCGATCATGCTGAAAGCGCAGCAGCTCGGTATCACCCCGGAACAGATGATTGGCGAAATGAGTCAGGAGCATCAGACCGATTTTGCTGGCTTCGACATCAGCTACGACAACTATCACTCCACGCACAGCGACGAAAACCGCGAGCTGTCGGAGCTTATCTATACGCGTCTGAAAGAGAACGGTTTTATCAAAAACCGCACCATCTCCCAGCTCTACGATCCGGAAAAAGGCATGTTCCTGCCGGACCGTTTTGTGAAAGGCACCTGTCCGAAGTGTAAATCACCGGATCAGTACGGCGATAACTGCGAAGTATGCGGCGCGACCTACAGCCCAACCGAGCTTATTGAACCGAAATCGGTCGTCTCCGGCGCGACGCCTGTGATGCGCGAGTCCGAACACTTCTTCTTCGACCTGCCGTCGTTCAGCGAAATGCTGCAGGCGTGGACCCGCAGCGGCGCGCTGCAGGAGCAGGTAGCGAATAAAATGCAGGAGTGGTTTGAGTCCGGCCTGCAGCAGTGGGATATTTCCCGCGATGCGCCGTACTTCGGCTTTGAAATCCCGAACGCGCCGGGTAAATATTTCTACGTCTGGCTGGACGCGCCGATCGGCTACATGGGTTCCTTTAAGAACCTGTGCGACAAGCGCGGCGACGCCGCCAGCTTCGATGAGTACTGGAAGAAAGACTCCACCGCCGAGCTGTATCATTTTATCGGTAAAGACATCGTTTACTTCCACAGCCTGTTCTGGCCGGCCATGCTGGAGGGCAGCAACTTCCGCAAACCAACCAATCTGTTCGTTCACGGCTACGTGACGGTCAACGGCGCGAAGATGTCCAAGTCGCGCGGAACCTTTATTAAGGCCAGCACCTGGCTGAACCACTTTGACGCCGACAGCCTGCGCTACTACTACACCGCCAAGCTCTCTTCGCGTATCGATGATATCGATCTGAACCTGGAAGATTTCGTGCAGCGCGTTAATGCCGATATCGTCAACAAAGTGGTGAACCTCGCCTCGCGCAACGCCGGTTTTATCAATAAGCGTTTCGACGGCATGCTGTCCGCCGAGCTGGCCGATCCGGCGCTGTACAAAACCTTCACCGATGCCGCAGCAAGCATTGGCGAAGCGTGGGATAGCCGCGAGTTCGGTAAAGCCATCCGTGAAATCATGGCGCTGGCCGACGTGGCGAACCGCTACGTTGACGAGCAGGCGCCGTGGGTGGTTGCCAAACAGGAAGGCCGCGATGCCGATCTGCAGGCCATCTGCACCATGGGCCTGAATATGTTCCGCGTGCTGATGACCTGGCTCAAGCCGGTTCTGCCGCAGCTGGCCGCCCGCGCCGAAGCGTTCCTCAACAGCGAACTGAGCTGGGAGGCCATTCAGCAGCCGCTGCTCGGTCACAAGGTTAACGCCTTTAAAGCGCTGTATAACCGCATCGAAATGAAGCAGGTGGAAGCGCTGGTCGAAGCGTCGAAAGAAGAAGTGAAAGCGCTGTCAGCGCCGGTCACCGGACCGCTGGCGGACGATCCGATTCAGGACACCATCACCTTTGACGATTTCGCCAAAGTCGATATGCGCATCGCGCTGATTGAAAACGCCGAGTTCGTGGACGGTTCCGACAAGCTACTGCGCCTGACGCTGGATCTCGGCGGCGAGAAGCGCAACGTCTTCTCCGGCATCCGCTCCGCCTACCCGGATCCGCAGGCGCTGATTGGCCGCCTGACGGTTATGGTCGCCAACCTGGCGCCGCGTAAAATGCGCTTCGGCATCTCGGAAGGCATGGTGATGGCCGCAGGCCCTGGCGGGAAAGATATCTTCCTGTTAAGCCCGGACAGCGGCGCCCAGCCAGGCCAGCAGGTCAAGTAATACCGCATACAGCGCTGCTCCGGCAGCGCTTTTTTTATAAATTCTGAAAATCCTCTTGCTGCCTTTTCATCGCTGCCGACACGCCTCATACTGCCCCACTGTTCAACAGTATCCAACAGTCTGATGATTTGCGGAAAAGGAATTCCCATGCGCTCAACCGCGAGATTGAAGCCCTTATTTGTTGCCCTCTTTTTATGCGCCAGTCTGGCAAGCTGCGATAAAAATGAAGATAAAACGTTTGTGCAGAAGATTGCTGAAAGTGATGCCCCGGAACAACACCAGACCTTCACGAACAATCTTAACGGCGTTGATGTAAAAATCACCTATTACTATAAAGGCGATGTCGTCCTGCGCCAGACGGCAGAAAACACCCTGCCCTATGATGTTCTTGCCGCCAAAAATAAAGAACATGCCAGAATGATCATCGAGCAAATTGCCGGGGCTTATCGGGAAACTGAGGGTGTCAGCGATGTTATTGAGTATTTTGACGATCGCGCCAGCGAACATATGACGATTGATTTCAGCAAAGCAAAAATCAGCGAGCTGTGTAAACTGCCGGGAATAAACATCACTGATTGTTCGGGAAAATATCTCTCGATGGCGCGATCTGAACGCCTCATTCTCAAGGATGGATTCAAAGCGGTTGAGTAGCGGATGAGTCCGCGCACGTCTTATCCTGCAGTAGGCTATCAAAGGTTTTCTCTGGCATAACGCGCGGCTCCGGCAGCGCTTTTTCATTTTATAAATTCTGAAAATCGCATTCTTGTCGCCCCTCCCCTCTGCGTTCCAGGGCAATAGCTGTTAGCATCAGCACCGAACTGGATAAAAATACAGGGAATGTTATGACAACCGCTCAAAATCAGAACTATGGAATGCAAAACGCTGCCGTAGGGGATCACCGCCCGTGGCTTGCCGATGATGCGTCCATTGCGCTTACCGATCAGATTAACCACTTTAGCCGTTGCCGCCGCGATCGGCCTCGTCCCCCCGGCCATGCACGTTCTGAAGATCAGCTCTGGCAAGATATCGCCGCGAGTAAAAAGGCTTACAACACCTTAGCGGCATACGCATCCTGCCCACCAGACTGGCAGTTCGCTTTTGCTGAACTTGCGCTGCGTCTCAAGGCGAGTCCACGCGAAGGCAGCCTGCTTTCCGAAGCAGCGTTACTCTGGCATATAGGCCACTTTGAGCCAGATTTAATGGATAGCTTCGTTGCCCGCCACGGCCTGGAAACGACGGTGGAAATTGTTTGTTGCTCCCTGCAACTGTGGAAAAAATATAGCGATACCGCATGCAAATATATCCTCACGCGGGATATTCCTCTTGATGAGGAAAACGCTCTCCCCAACTGGCACCCACGCCTGTGCGGCTATCTTTCCACGGCGCCAGAAGAAGAGTGGCAACGCTGCGCAAACAAACTGATTGCCGCTATTCCAACACTCTCTCCCGTTATGCAGCCTTTAATTGCACTGCTACTGCCGGAGCGTACGGATATCGCCAACGACATGGCGCTGCGTTTCGTCGGGCAAAATATCCCGGCCATGGGGAGATTAAAGTCAGTGGTTACGGACGACAACGCAATAGCGGCATTGCGCCACTATCCGTTCCTCCCGGCAAATAACTTTGGCTATATCAGCTTCGCGGCAACGCAGATGGCCGACCGGGGCATAAAGGGAATGAGCCGCACCCTCGACGTCCTGAAGGAAGAATATGCGGCGGAACTCTGCGAGATACTTCCGCAGCTCCACGTTGCCGACTATCTCGGTAAATGGCTTTGGAAAGTTAACCATCCCGATGCGTTGAAGCTGTTGATCTTAAGCGCTGGCGACAAAAACAAGCGTCTGGAATTCCTCAGCAAAGCCAGCCAGAGGCATCCCCACGCCGCTATCGCGGCTTATGCAGAACTGCTGAAGGAACAAGAAAACCCCATCTGGCGTCAGACGCTAACGACGCTTATCGCCGCCGCGCCAGAACGAGCAGAACAGGTCTTACCCTGGATAAGCGAGCAGGCAGTCGAAGTACTCGCCAGCTGTCGTCAGCAAGAGATGCAGATGACATGCGCCAGTTCCGACTCGCTGCCCCAGGTGCTGGTCACGCCGCCGTGGCTGGCGAAAACGACTAAAGCCGCCGTCCCCGCGTTTGATCTGCCCACGCTTGCCGTATCCGCGGTTGTCGCCCCTACCCGAAAAATGCTCGAGAGTCACGGTGAATACCGGCAGATAGCCCAACGACAGGCAACACGGCAAACGATGTTTATCGATTTACCGCCGCTGGAGCAAAGAAGCTGGGAGCCCATGCTCCTGCCACAAACGCCAGAGCAGCAAATCCTGTGGCGTTTAGGCTTTGAGAACTGGAGAAAAACGGGAGAAGAGCAATATGAAAAATTGCCTATTCCACAAAGCGCCGTCGATGCGCTACTGCGTGACGATTTTCCGACGCTTAAAGCCGAGCGAGCAAAATATTGCGGGGACAGGCGAACCTCCTGGAACCTGGCAGAACTTTGTTATCTCCCCGGTGAACAGGCTATCTCGCTGCTGAATCAGATCATTAACGAAACGGACTATTATGGTGAATCTGAGATTCTGACGATATTCGGCCCTGCCGCCGTCCCGGCTTTTTTGACCTGCCTGAACCGAGACCCCAGGCGACTATGGCACTTCACTGCCTCCTGCGGCACCAGCGAACTGGCGCTGCCGATGGCGCGGTTATTGCGTAAAAAAACGCAGCACGCCGAAAGCCGCGACTGGCTGTTAAAATACCCCGAACATGCCGCCGCCGGGCTGCTTCCTGTTGCGTTGGGCAAAACAAAAAAAGATCGCGAAGACGCCCGGTTGGGGCTCCGCCTGTTGGCAGAAAACGGCAGGCGGGCGCTGATTGAAGAAGTGGCGCAGCGCTATCATCAACCCGCAGTCTCGGCGGCATTAACCGCGCTGCTGAATGATATTACACAGATTAAATACCCCTCGACTACAGCTCCGCTACCGGGATTCTGGCAGCCCACTCTGTGGCGCAGACCGCAGCTCAAAACCAACGGTCTACCGCTGGGGGACGATGCCCTGTGCCATCTGGGCACCCTGCTCAGCTTCCCGCGTGAAGTCGCTATCCATGGCGGCCTGATGCAGGTAAAAGAGGCCTGTACCCCGGAAACGCTGGCCGCCTTCGCCTGGGATCTGTACGAGGCCTGGGAAGCCGCTGGCGCCCCGTCAAAAGAGAACTGGGGCTTTACCGCGCTGGGTATTCTCGGCGATGACAATACCGCTCGGGACTTAACGCGATTCATCCGCGCCTGGCCTGGAGAATCCCGACATAAACGCGCCATTACAGGGCTCGACATTCTGGCTGAAATCGGCAGCGATATCGCCCTGATGCAGCTGAACGGCATCGCGCAGAAAATAAAATTTAAGGCGCTTCAGGAAGCCGCGCGGGAAAAAATCAAACAGATTGCCGACAAGCGCGAACTGACCATTGCCGAGCTGGAAGACCGCCTCGCCCCGGATTTAGGTCTGGATGACAGCGGTACCCTCACCCTCGACTTCGGCCCCCGCCGCTTTACCCTCGGCTTCGATGAAGCTCTGAAACCCTTTGTGCGCGATGAAAGCGGTCGCCGCCTGAAAGATTTGCCGAAGCCCGGCAAAAGCGACGATGAACCGCGGGCTGCGGAGGCCGTCAGTCGTTACAGACAGTTGAAAAAAGATGCCCGTACCATCGCATCCCAGCAAATTCAGCGTCTGGAAACCGCCATGTCCCTGCGCCGCCGCTGGACCGCCGAACAGTTCCGCCTGTTCCTCGTCGACCATCCGCTGGTGCGCCATCTCACCCGTCGCCTGATCTGGGGAGTCTATAGCCAGGAAAACGTCCTGCTGGCCTGCTTCCGCGTCGCCGAAGATAACAGCTACAGCGATGCAGAAGATAACCTGTTCAGCCTGCCTGAAGGGCAAATCGGCCTTCCGCACGTGCTGGAAATCTCCGCGGAAGACGCCGCCGCCTTCGGCCAGCTGTATGCCGACTATGAACTACTGCCGCCGTTCCGCCAGCTCGATCGCAACCACTATCGCCTGACGGAAAGCGAAAACCGGGCCACAGAATTAACGCGCTGGCGCGGACGCCAGTGCCAGGCCGGGCGCATCGTCGGACTGGAGCGCAAAGGCTGGCAGCGAATAGAAGATGGCGGCAGCATCTGCGGCATGTTCAAACCCGCCGCCAGCGGCGACATGGTGCTGGAAGTGGAACCTTTTTCGCTGCTGTATGGAGAAACCACCTACGACGAACTCATCCCGTTCGAGACAGTGAAAATCGTTACCAAAGGCGATATTGACTACGGCAAACCGACCTTTGCTTTCGCAACGCTCGACGCCATAGCCGCCAGCGAACTGATTAACGATATCGAATCGCTATTCGATTAAAAGGACTTAGTCATGAAAACGTTTATTTATCACGACGACAAATCGCATAAGTTCTGGGCGATTGAGCAGCAGGATAACGAGCTGCATCTGAGCTGGGGGAAGGTGAGTACCAGCGGCCAGAAGCAGATTAAAACCTTTGCCGACGCGGCAGCGGCCAGTAAGGCCGGGCAGAAGCTGATTAATGAAAAAACCCGCAAAGGCTACGTTGAGCAAGGCGAAATCACGCCGTCTGCGGCAGACAGCCTGCCGGAGGAACCGGCATCTACCCCAGCTGCGCCGCCGCCCGCATGCGCCACCGTACCTGCAGACATAGCTTGTCCGTGGCTGGCGGACGATGCCGAACTGGCTTTGTCAGATGAGCTGCTGCAAGATGTGCTCCCTTCACGCCGCTTTCCCGGTCAACCGATCGCCGCGCCCGCAGATAGCGAACTGATGAATCTCGGCAAAGAGATCCACCAGCAGTCCGGGAAAGCCGTGACCTTTGACTATGCCGACTGTTCCGCCTACTGGCAGCAAACCATCAACGATGCCCTTAGCGATGGCCCGCTCTCCCCTGCTGCGCTGGCGGTGCAGCTCGCCCTCGCCACGCGTCGCGGCTGGCGCAGCAGCGACAATGCCGACCTGATGGACGAAATTGTTTACGTCTACGGACTGGAATACGCCGTCGAGACGTTTATTGCCCTGCAGCACATTGCTTTTGATTACAATTACCAGACCCTGCAGGTGACCTTCCTTTCAGAACCCACCAGCGCGCGCGGGCCCGGGATGCTCGACGTGCGCCTGCGCGCGCATCTGGCTCAGGCCGATGAACCGCTCTGGCAGCGCTGCGTGAATAAACTGATCGCCGCGCTGGCGGATATGCCCATCGGGCAGCAGCCGCTGGTGGCGCTATTGCTGCCCGATCGCCCGGATATCGTCCACGAAATCGCCCGCCGGGTGCTGGCGCATAAAACTATCAGAACGGCGGAATGGCTGAAGGTGGTGGTTCGCGACCCGCAGCTCGTCAAAGCGCTGGAGCCTTATCGGGCGGAGAACCTGTTTAACGACTACTACCACGGCAGCGTCTGGAACGCGACAGTGATGCGCGAGCAGGGCGTTGCCGGCATCGCCCGCTTCGCACCCTACGTTCATGACGATCTGTGCGGTAAGCTGGTCAGCCAAATTAACCATCCGCAGGCGCTGAGCCAGCTAATCCTCGCAAGCGAGCAGGGTAAGCGTTGTCACGAACGGATGACCCAGGCCAGCGCGCGCTTCCCGCACGCCGCGCTGGCGGCGCTGGCTGAACTGCTGATGCAGAAAGAAGAGAAACGCTGGCGCATTATGCTGATGACCCTGCTCAGCGGGCAGCCGGGGCTGGTCGGAGAAATTGTGCCGTGGATCTCTGCACAGGCCGCGACGCTACTGGAAGCCTGCCAGCAGCAGTTAAGCCAGCAGGCCGAGTGCGCCCGCGACGATATGCTCCCGCCGGTGCTGGTCACCCCACCCTGGGCGGCGAAAAAGAAAAAATCCCCCATTGCACAGCTGAATCTGCCGCCGCTCCCATTAGAGCCGATCTGTATGCTAACGGAAGAGGCAAGCAAACAGCTTCTCGAACAGCGTAGCTGGTATGCCCGCCAGGTCGATAATGGCAAAGAAAAAGATGAAAAGGAGCTCCTGTCCCGCTTAGGTTTCCACAGCTGGAACCGGAGCCAAAATCGCTATGAAGATGTCTCCAATACCGCTATCGATGCCTGGCAACGACAGGATTACCCGGCGCTGCTTGCGGAATTTAAGAATGCCCATACCTATCGCCAGGAAGAGTGGAAGCTGTACATGCTCGCCGCCCTGCCCGCCGGACGGGCGCTACAGGCCTGGAACGCGCTCAGCCAGGAGCCCCACACCGGCGCAGACTTTGTGATGGCGCACCTGCGTCTTGCCGGTTTGCCGGGCTTTATCCACTCCTTCTCACGCTATCCGCAGGAAAACCTGTCGGTTGCGATCTGGTTTGCCGCCAGCGAACTGGCCCCCATCATCGCCCGCGCTTTTAACAAGCTTAAATCGCTGCGTGAAGGCGCGCGCGAATGGCTGCTGGCCTATCCTGAACATGCGATTACCGGCCTGCTGCCCGCCGCCCTCGGCAAAGCGGGCGAAGCGCAGGACAGCGCGCGCCTGGCGATACGTATGCTGGTGGATAACGGCCATCAGCCGCTGCTTGAAGAGGTCGCCCGGCGCTACAATCAGCCGGCGGTAACGGAGGCCGTTAGCGCCCTGCTCGCCCTCGATCCGCTGGATAACCATCCGACCAAAATTCCGCCGCTGCCCGCGTTTTACCAGCCTGCGCTGTGGACGCGTCCGCTGCTGCGGGAAAATGGCCTGGCTCTGCCGGATGGCCCCTTAAAAGCGCTCGGCGAAATGCTGCGCTTCCCGTCAGAGGAGGGGATTTATCCCGGCTTGCAGCGGGTTAAAGATCTCTGTACTGCCGAATCACTTGCCGCCTTTGCCTGGGATCTGTTCAGCGCCTGGCAAACCGCCGGAGCGCCATCGAAAGAGAGCTGGGCGTTTACCGCGCTCGGGATTTTCGGCAACGATGATACCGCCCGGGCCCTGACGCCGCTGATCCGCACCTGGCCCGGCGAATCTCAGCATAAGCGCGCCACCGTCGGATTAGATATTCTCGCCGCCATCGGCACGGATATCGCCCTGATGCAGCTTAACGGCATCGCCCAGAAGCTAAAATTCAAAGCCCTGCAGGAACGCGCCAGAGAGAAAATCGGCGATATCGCTGAAAGCCGCGGGCTGACCGTGGAAGAACTGGAAGACCGCCTGGCGCCCGATCTGGGTCTGAATGAGGATGGTAAGCTCACCCTCGATTTTGGCCCACGGCGCTTTATCGTGAGCTTTGATGAAGCGCTCAAACCGTACGTCCGGGATGAAAACGGCAGCCGTCTGAAAGATCTGCCGAAGCCGAATAAAAGCGACGATAACGCGCTCGCCGCCGAGGCCGTCAATCGCTACAAGGCCCTGAAAAAAGATGCCCGCACGATTGCCGCCCAGCAAATCGCGCGGATGGAGTCGGCCATGTGCCAGCGCCGCCGCTGGACGCCGGAGAACTTCCACCTGTTCCTGGTCAACCATCCGCTGGTACGCCATCTCACCCGTCGCCTGGTATGGGGCGTATACGGTGAGGACAACCGCCTGCAGGCCTGTTTCCGCGTGGCGGAAGACAACAGCTACAGCAATGCCGATGACGATCTCTTTCCTCTGCCGGACGGCGACATTCGTATCGGCCTTCCGCATCGGCTGGAAATGACGCCGCAGGATGCCGCCGCTTTTGGTCAGCTATTTGCCGATTACGAACTGCTGCCGCCGTTCCGTCAGCTCGATCGCAACTGCTACACCCTGACGCCCGCCGAGCTGGCGACTACAGAGCTGACGCGCTGGGCAGGACGCAAGTGCCCGAGCGGCCGGGTCATCGGGCTGGCGAACAAAGGCTGGCTACGCGGCGAGCCGCAGGACGCTGGCTGGATCGGCTGGATGCTAAAACCGCTGGGACAGCGGGCGCTGGTAATGGAAATCGACGAAGGCTTCGCCGTGGGCATGCTGCCGGATGAGCTCAGCGCCGAGCAGCTATTAAGCAAAGTCTGGCTGTACGCCGGAAATGCCCGGCAGTACGGCTGGGGCGGCAACGCTCCGCAGCAGGCCCGATTTTCGGAGCTGGATAAAGTCGCCCTCAGCGAACTGATCAACGATATTGAAGGGCTATTTGAATAAAAGCAGGGAGCTAAGGTGAAAATATTTATTTATCAGGATGATAAATCACACAAGTTCTGGTCTGTGGAACAGCAGGAACACGAACTGCACCTGCGCTGGGGCAAGGTCGGCAGCAACGGGCAAAGCCAGATTAAGGTTTTCGCTGATGGCGCCGCCGCAGCCAACGCGCAGCAAAAACTGATTAATGAGAAGGTGAAGAAGGGCTATCTGCCGCAGGAAACGGAAGCGGCAATGACTGAAGCGAATTCATCCCCTACTCTTTCGTCACTTTGGCTCGCTGACGATGCGGCTCTCACCCTGCCGGAGGAGATCGCCTGGGAGGCGTTAAGCCACCGCGATCGCCCCGGCGCACCGGTAACAATGCCGGAACCGCCGCGGTTAGCGGAGAAACTGCGGCGCCAGGCACAACGAATTAACTCGGTAGACAGTCAAACCTGTCGTGCGGAATGGAAGAGAGATATCGCCCAGGCGCTGGCTACCGATCTGAGCGAAGAAATTACCCTGTCGCCGCGGATGATGGCCGTTCTGCTGCTGCCGACCATTCGTCCCTTGATAAGATATGGCTATACTGATAAAGAGCACGCCAGCCTGCTGGATGAGATCGTGTTGATCTGGGGCCTGGAGTATGCGACGGAGGTGGTGGTTGCCTGTCTGCATCTTTACCACGATGCTGAAAACCGGAACAATTATTCCACGTTTCACGTCAAGTATACTCACCGAAACAAGGATCTCTGGTTTGGCGAATGTGAATTTGAACTTCGCCTGCGTAAACACCTCTCGCTTGCCGATGAGCTAACGTGGCAAAACTGCGCGGATAAACTGATCGCAGCGATTGGCGATACGCCAGCGGATCGCCAGCCGCTTATCGCGCTGCTATTGCCAGAGCGGCCGGACATTGCCAACAACATGGCGCTGCGTCTGGGCCGGATGAAGCATGTACCGGACCGGGAGTGGCTGAAACTGACGGTGACGGATGCGCAAGCGCTGGCGGCAATCGAAAAATGTCGATGGCTAAGGATATTTAAGGAAGACCGACGCTGGGCCGCCACGCTGCTGCTCGATCGGGGAGTTGCGGGCCTGCGGCGCCTCGCCCCTTATGCCGGGCAGGACGGCTGCGCTGACGTTCTGGCTCAGGTCAACCATCCGCTGGCCATCAAGCTACTGCTGGCGAAGGCGAACCGTGCTCATCAGCAAATGAGGCTAATGCAGGCCTGTAAACAGTGGCCCGCCGCCGCCATCGCCGCGCTGGTGGAAAACATTGCCGGGCAAGCCAATCCGCTCTGGCGCACGCAGCTGCTCCACCTGCTGCATCAACATCCGCAGCTTGCTGAACCCGTAGCGACGCAAATCAGCGAACCGGCACGCGCCGTACTGGGGGAGCTTCGTCAACAAAATGCCTGTTTTGCTGATAACGATGAACTGCCGCCGATTCTGGTTTCACCGCCGTGGGCGAGTAAACAGAAAAAAAATCGCCAGCCGGTTCTGGCGTTGCCTGCGCTGCCTCTGGCGGCAAAGATGACTCCGTTTATTCCCGTGTCAAACAATATCTGGGTTTACAACCATGATGAAGTCATGCAGAAAACGGCGCAAATCAGCGAGGCCACTCCTGAAGAGGCGTTAAAACTTCTGGGCGGCCGGTGCAGCGACGAAACCCTTCAGGCCTGGCAGCGAGGCGATTATGCCGCGCTGGGCGCCCCGCGGTTTGACTGGAATCTTTCGCTACTCCCGGGGCTGAAACGGCAAACCGGCCTGGCATTATGGAATACGCTGACTCACGCGCCGCATGTCGGCACAGCGTATCCGATGGCGCATTTTGGCATTGATGGCATACCGGGATTGGTTAACAGCGTCGCCCGCCAGCCGAAAGAGGCGCTGCCGGTGACGCTGCATTTTGCCGCCACCGAACTGGCGCCGCTTATCGCCCGCGCCTACTGCAAGCTCAAAACTGGGCGCGATATCGCCCGCAGCTGGCTGCTAAAATACCCGGAACATGCCATTACCGGCCTGCTGCCCGACGCGCTGGGTAAGCCCGGCAACGCTCAGGGGTACGCTCGTCAGGCGCTACAGCTGCTGGTGGAAAATGGACATGGCGATCTTATTCAACAGGTGGCGCTGCGCTGGCAACAGCCGGAAGTGATAACCGCGCTTGACGCACTGCTCAACGGCGACCAGTTAAATACTTATCCCGCCAGACGCACGCCGCTGCCGACGTTTTACCAGCCCGCATTCTGGACACGACCGCAGCTAAAGCTAAGCGGAAAAATGCTATCCGATGAAGCGCTGCATCACCTCGGAACTATGCTGCGCTTCCCCTCGGTCCACGAAATTTATCCTGGTCTGAAGCAGGTTAAAGACGCCTGTACGCCGCAATCGCTCGCCGCCTTCGCCTGGGATCTCTACAGCGCCTGGATAAAAGCCGATTGTCCAAAACAGGAAGAGTGGGCGTTTATCGCCTTAGGTATTTTGGGCAATGATGATACCGCCCGGAATTTAACGTCACTCATTCGCAAGTGGCCGGGTAAATCACTCTACTCCCGCGCGGCTGCTGGAGTCGATCTGCTGGCCCGTATCGGCAGCGATATCGCCCTGATGCAGATCCGCGCCATTGCACAAAAGACCCCCTCTCCGGCATTGCAGGATCATGCTTACGCCGTGCTGGACAAAATCGCAGCCCAGCGCCAGCTCACACCTGCTGAACTCGAAGACAGAAGTGCCCCTACGCTAGGGCTAAATGCCAGGGGAACGTTGCTGCTGGATTTTGGTCCACGACAGTTCAGCATCAGTTTGGATGATACCTGGCAGTTCGTAGTCCGTAATATGGCCGGTGAGCGTGTAAGCACGCTCCCGGAGGTGGGGAAAAAAGACGATCCGGCGCTGGCGGCTGAAGCTATCCAACAGTTTAAAATCCTGAAAGAAGACGCACGAACGGCAATTCCCCAGCAGATTCGCCGTCTGGAAACGGCGATGTGCCAGCGCCGCCGCTGGACTCCCGCCAATTTTCGGCGTTATCTGGTCGAACACCCGCTACTGCGTCACCTGAGCCAGCGTCTGATATGGGGCGTCTATAGCCAACAAAACCAGCTGCTGCACGGGTTTCGAATAGCGGAAGACGGCAGCTACAGCGATATCAATGACCAGACCTTTGTTCTGCCATCGGGCGATTTGCTGATAGGTATCCCGCATATTATGGAGATATCCGTAGAGGACGCCGCCGCTTTTGCGCAAATACTGGACGATTACGCGCTGCTCTCCCCTTTCCGCCAGCTTAGCAGAACTCGCAGCGCGCTGACGCCGGAAGAACGCAGCGCTACGCGGCTATATCGCTGGGATAAGCAAACGTGCGCCAGTGGACGCGTGATGGGGCTGACGGCGAAAGGCTGGCTGCGCGGTGCTCCAGGGTATGAGAACAAAATTAACTATCTGCTCAAACCGCTGGGCGAGTGGACGCTGGTGCTGGATCTCAACGAAGGTTTCAAAGCGGGAATGCCGCCCGACACCCTAAGCGCACAGCAGACGTTCATCACCGCCTGGCTATGGCACGGTCAGGGACGAGATTACGGTAAGGACTGGCGTCAAGAGAATCCCTTCTCCGTCGTCGATGAGGTCACCGCCTGCGAACTGATCAACGATATTAATTCGCTATTTGAATAGAACAAGGAACGTTTATGCACAACGCACTAACCCCACCCTGGCTGGCGGATGACGCGCAGCTGGAGCTGACCTTTAAAAAAGGCAAGACGCCGTTGAGCCACCGTCGCTGGCCGGGCGAGCCGGTGCCGCTGGTCAAAGTGGAACGACTTCAACGGCTGGCGAACGATATTGCCTCCCGCAGCCAGCCCCTCGCCTGGGATGCTGAACAATGTACTGCTGAGTGGCAACAGGCGATTGCGCAGGCGATGCGCTGCGTGGGCGAGGCCAGAGCGGCAATGCCCGCCCGCGCGCTGGCGGTGCTGACTCGTCTGGCTGAAGAGGATAGCCCGGCGCTTTTGGATGAAATCGTCCAGCTGCACGGCGTCGAATACGCGACCGAGGTGGTGATTGCCCGGCAGAATATCGCGGTGACGCACAGCGAGATCCGCACGCCTGATATCGTATTTTGTCATCCAGATAAAGGGAGCAATCGCGGTTTTCGGTCCAGTACCTACAACGCTTTCGATCTGCGGCTACGTAAACATCTTTCACTGGTGGAAGAGGACATCTGGCAACGCTGCGCTGACAAACTGACTCATGCGCTTCCTGATACCCCACCAGAGCGGCAGCCGTTTATTGCCCTGCTGCTGCCCGAGCGGCCGGAAATTGCAAATAGCCTGATCGAACCGGTCAGATATGTCGGACCGTCATCAAAAGAGTGGTTAAAAGCCGTCGCGACTGACCAGGGCAAACTGACTATTCTGGATGAGTGTAGCTGGATTAATATCTTTACCGATCGCGAAGCCAGCGATATGCATTACGAGAACTGCTACGGCTATGCCGCCTGCGCTGCGGTTTTACGCGAACAAGGTCTGGCTGCGGTGTCCCGGTTGGCGGCCTATGCACACAGGGACGACTGCGGTAGCCTGCTGGCGCAAATCAACCATCCGCAGGTTATTCGCCTGCTGCTGCTGGTGGCGGATAAAAACAAGCCCAGCCAGCTGCGCGTGGCAAAATATGCCAGACAATTTCCCGCCTCGACGCTGGCGGCGCTGGCAGAGCTGCTGGCGCTACCGGAGCCGCCCGCGCGTCCGGGCTATCCGCATATTGAAGCGAAAAAGCTCCCGCAGCAGCAGAAAAAACGCGAAGAAAGCTGGCGAATGCTGCTCCGGACGCTGCTGAATACGCATCCGCCACTGGCCGAACAGGTTAGTCCCTGGCTAAGCGCGCAGGCGCGGGAACTTCTGGCGACGTTCCAACAGGCGCTGCCCGCAGGCGTCACGGTGGCCGTCGATAACCCCGGCCTGCCGGAAATTCTGCTCTCGCCGCCGTGGCGCAGTAAAAAGAAAAAAGCCGCCGCGCCGCGTTTTGCGCTATCGCCGCTGAAGCTTGCGCCGCAGGAGTACTGGCAGCCTGGAGAGCGGGAGGCGCTGGCCGCCGGCAAACCGGCCTGCTTTTTCAACGATCTTCCGCTGCGGGAACGCATTAGCCGCAAAGGTGAGGTGGTATTAGAGGAACTGGGCTTTCAGGATATGGATTATCTTTTTCATCAATATACTTTGAATGGACAGCAAGGGCATTTAGGGTCGCCGTGGCACAGCGCATACAGGACTAAAACAGGCTGGGATAAAGCCGCTATCAGAGCGCTGCACAGCGGTGATAACGAAGCGCTTCTCAAAGCCTGGCGAGACTATCTCGAAGAAAGCTATCACCCCAACGAGTGCTGGAATCTTTATCTGCTTATGCAGCTCCCCCGCAAGCAGGCGGTAACGCTCTGGCAGCGCATTAATGAAGAAAATTTCAAATTTGTCGGCGCTGAATACCTGTTGAGCATCCTCGGGACTGACGCCCTGTCCGGCCTGCTGCTGGCGCTCCGGCATCGGCCAAAAGAGATCTTTCCGCTGCTTATGCATCTCGGCGCAACGGAGCTGGCGCTGCCGGTGGCCCGCGTCTGGCGGCGCTTTCAGGCGCAGAGCCATCTCGCCCGCCAGTGGCTACTACGATGGCCGGAACACGCCGCCGCCGCGTTAATTCCGCTGGCGTTCGATAAAGCGGGCGATAGCCGCGAAGCGGCCATTAACGCCCTGCGTCTGCTGTATCAGGAAGGCCATCACGCGCTGCTGCAAACGGTGGCGCAACGCTGGCACGAACCGAGGCTATGGCCAGCGCTGGAGCAACTGCTGACGCAAGATCCGCTGGATAATTATCCGGCCCGCACGCCGAAAGCGCCGGATTTCTGGCAGCCCGCGCTCTGGCGCAGGCCGCGGCTTCTCAGCAACGATCAGCCGCTGACCGACGATGCGCTGGAAATTCTCGGCGATATGCTGCGCTTCGCCCAGGGCGGCCACTTTTACTGCGGACTGGATTTAGTCAAAGCCGCCTGTCAGCCCCAATCGCTGGCCGCTTTCGCCTGGGATCTCTTCAAAGCCTGGCAGAATGCCGGTGCGCCCGGCAAAGAGAACTGGGCTTTTCAGACGCTGGGGATCTTTGGCGATGAGAGCACGGTGCGTGATTTAACCCAGCTTATTCTCGCCTGGCCGCAGGAAGGGAAATCTGCCCGCGCCGCCAGCGGCCTGCATCTTCTGACCCGCATCGGCATCGATATGTCGCTGCTGCAGCTGGACCATATTTCGCAACGGGCAAAATCCCGCCCGCTGCGCGACAGCGCGGAACGTTGTCTGCAAGAGATTGCCGAAGCGCGCGATTTGAGCGAAGAGCAGCTGCAGGATCGGCTTACGCCGACGCTGGGGCTGGATGACCCCGGTGCGCTGACCTTTGATTTCGGTACCCGCAGCTTTAGCGTGCGCTTTGATGAAAATCTGCAGCCGGTAATTTATGACCAGCAGGGAGCGCGGCAAAAGAGCCTCCCGCGCCTGCGCGCCGAAGATGACCAGACAAAAGCCGCGGAAGCGCTGCTCCGGCTGAAAGGATTGAAAAAAGATGCCGCTCGCGTGGCGAAACGCCTGCTACCGCATCTGGAAAATGCCCTGCGGCTGGCGCGGCGCTGGACGCGCGCGGAGTTTCAGTCGCTGTTCGTCGACCACCCGCTGACCCACAATGTGACCCGCCGCCTGGTATGGGGAGTGTACGCCGCTAATGAGCCTCGTCGCCTGCTCGCCGCTTTTCGCATCGCGGCCGAGGGAGAGTTCTGCGACGGCCAGGATGAGCCCATCACGCTGCCGGAAGATGCACTATTCGGCATCGTTCATCCGCTGGAAATGGACGACCTGACGCGGGCGGCGTTTGAACAACTCTTTGCCGATTACCAGCTATTGCCGCCGTTCCGTCAGCTGACCCGCCATACTCTCCTGCTGCTGCCGGAAGAAACTTCAGTCAGCAAGCTAACGCGCTGGCAGGGAAGGTCGACGACCTGCGGGCAGCTGCTGGGCATCCGCGGCCGGGGCTGGTGGCAAGGTAGCGAAAGCTATTTCTGTTACGATGTTGCTCAGCATCGGCTGATACTGGAAATCACGCCGGGATTTGTTCACTACAGCATAGACGCTAAAGCTCCTCAGCAGTTTGGCGCGATAACGCTCTATTACGGCGAACAACCCGTTGCGTTTTCCCGGCTCGATCCTCAGGATCTCAGCGAAGCGCTAAGCACAATAGAGATTATTTCCCGCTAGTGCGACAAACGAGGTGAGTCAATTAGCAACAATATTCGACTCACCGCATGAGTCGAATATTGGCTTTTTAGCCCCACGAACCTAATGTGCCTTTTTAACTACAAGATACGCAGGAAGATGTTGCGTTAAATATAATCCGATATATCAAGCTCAGAAATAAAGCACCTCACGCAATCTGCTGCGCATAAATAAGGTCTAACGATTACCGCTGTCTCTTTAAGGAAGAAACGATGATACAACAGGAAAAACATCTTCAGCGCCCCCCCGCCGCCGTGCTCTACGCCGATGAACTCGCGCGGCTGCAACAGAATGACCCTTTCCCCTGCCCGCCCGGCTGGCAGTTAAGCCTGCCTGCGGCGCGCGCGTTTATCCTCGGCGATAGCGCTCGCGACATCAGCCGTAAAGTGGTTATCAGCCCCGCCGCCGTCGAGCGGATGCTGGTCACACTGGCGACCGGACGCGGCCTGATGCTGGTCGGTGAGCCGGGCACGGCAAAATCGCTGCTCTCAGAGCTGCTGGCCACCGCCGTCTGCGGCGATGCCGGGCTCACCATTCAGGGCGGCGCGTCGATTACCGAAGATCAAATCAAGTACGCCTGGAACTATGCGCTGTTGATCAACCAGGGACCCTCGACCCAGGCGCTGGTGCCCGCACCGCTGTATCAAGGCATGCGCGACGGGAAAATCGTCCGCTTCGAAGAGATAACCCGCACGCCGCTGGAGGTTCAGGACTGCCTGCTGGGGATGCTTTCCGACCGGGTAATGGCGATCCCGGAGCTGAGCGGTGAGGATAGCCTGCTCTATGCCCGCGCCGGGTTTAATATCATTGCGACCGCCAATACCCGCGATCGCGGGGTCAACGAAATGAGCGCGGCGCTCAAACGTCGCTTCGACTTCGAAACCGTCTTTCCAATCATGGATTTTCAGCAGGAGCTGGAGCTGGTGGCTAACGCGTCGGCGCGCCTGCTGGCGCATAGCGGCATTCCGCATAAAGTGCCCGATGCCGTACTGGAACTGCTGGTCCAGACCTTCCGCGATCTGCGCGCCGAGGGCGGAAAGAAAACCTCAATGGATACTCTCAACGCGATTATGTCCACCGCCGAAGCGGTTAACGTCGCCCACGCCGTCGGCGTACGTGCCTGGTTTCTGGCCGCTCGCGCCGGAGAGCCCGCCGACCTGGTAGACTGCATCGCCGGTACAATCGTCAAAGATAACGAGGACGACCGCGCCCGCCTGCGCCGCTATTTTGAGCAGCGCGTCGGTACGCATAAAGAAGCCCACTGGCAGGCCTATTATCAGGCCCGCCACCGCCTGCCGTGAGGGAACACGCATGCCAGAGCAGCCGTTAATTATCGGCGTTCGACACCACAGCCCGGCCTGCGCCAGGCTGGTAAAAGAACGCATCGAACAAACGCGTCCGCGCTACGTTCTGATTGAAGGGCCGGTGGACTTTAATCAGCGCCTGGATGAGCTGTTTTTACCCCATCAATTGCCCATCGCCATCTACAGCTACTGCCAGTCTCAGGAGGGCGGCGCGGCGGGACGCGGTGCCTGGACGCCGTTTGCCGAATTCTCCCCCGAGTGGCAGGCGCTGCTGAGCGCCCGGGCGACGGGCGCGCATATTCGCTTTATCGATTTACCGGTCTGGGCGCAAAGAGAGGATGACAGCGATGCCTCTGACGCTCGCCGCGCCGATGACCAGCAGCGCCTGTTAGCCGCCAGCGGAATGGAGAATACCGACGCGCTGTGGGACCATCTGTTCGAAGATGAAACCCAGCGAGCCGGACTGGAGCAGGCGCTGGAAACATACTTTATCCAGCTGCGCGGCGATAGCAGCGGCGGGGAAAACAGCCGGCAGCGGGAAGCCTGGATGGCCCGCTGGGTGGCATGGGCCATGCAGCAAAATGACGGCCCGGTCGTGGTGGTCTGCGGCGGCTGGCACGCCCCGGCGCTGGCAGCCCTGTGGCGGAATTGCCGGGCGCCAGCGCAGGAACCTGAATCCCCGCCGCCACCGACGCCCGACGCCGTCACCGGCTGCTACCTCACCCCCTATAGCGAAAAACGGCTGGACGTTCTGGCGGGCTATCTTTCCGGGATGCCGGCGCCGGTCTGGCAAAATTGGTGCTGGCAGTTGGGCCTGCGTCAGGCCGGGGAACGGCTGCTGAAAACTATCCTCGCCCGCCTGCGCCAGCATCGCCTTCCCGCCTCAACGGCCGATTTCGCTGCCGCCCACCTGCGCGCAATGGCGCTGGCGCAGATACGCGGCCATACCCAGCCGCTGCGCTGCGACTGGCTTGACGCGCTGGCGGGCTCGTTAATCAAAGAAGCGCTCAATGCCCCGCTACCGTGGAGCTATCGCGGCGTGATTCATCCGCAAACCGATCCGATTCTGCTGACCATCGTGGATGCGCTGGCGGGAGCCGGTTTCGGCAAGCTCGCTCAGGGAACGCCGCTGCCGCCGCTGCCGCAGGACGTCGATCGCGAGCTGGCGCGCGTCGGGATCGCCGTACCGGCAAACCTGAACATCAATCGCTATACGCCCGAGGGATTAGCAAAAAGTCAGGTCTTACACCGGTTGGCCATCCTCGACATTCCCGGTTTCCAGCAGCAAACGGGCAGCGCGGTGACGCTTTCCGGCGATGGCGAAGAGCGCTGGCGACTGTTTCCAACCCTGGAGCAGCACGCGGTCCTGATCGAGGCCTCCCGCTACGGCGCTTCCCTGGCGGAGGCCGCGCGCCAGCGGCTGGAAGCGGCTATTCTGGCCTCCGGGGGGATCAAAAGCCTGGCCGCCAGCCTGAATCAGGCCGCGCTGGCGGGGCTCTCCACCTTCAGCCAGCAGATGCTGGAACAGCTGGCGCAGCTGATTGCCGAAGAGAGCCAGTTTGCCGAAATGGGGCCAGCGCTGGAGGTGCTTTACGCCCTCTGGCAGCAAGATGAGAGCAGCGGTATGCAAAACGCCGCGGTGCTGGAAATCACGCTTTGCGCGGCGCTTGACCGGACGCTGTGGCTTTGCGAATCCAGCGGCGTTGCCGAAGAGCAGCAGTTTCACGCCCATCTGTATAGCTGGCGCACCCTGTGCCACATCCTGCGCGATCTCCACAGCGGCAGCGTTTTACCGGGAGTTTCGCTCAGCGCCGCCCTGGCGCTGCTTGAACGGCGAATTCACGCCGCAGATGCCGCACCGCTCGACCGCGGCGCGGCGCTCGGCGCGCTGATTCGTCTTGAGCATCCCGCAGCAACCGCTGAAGCAGCGCTGACCCTGCTGACGCAGCTCTCTCTGCAGCGTCTGGGAGAGGCGGTCCACGGTATGCTGGCGCTGGCGCGCCATCAGCTCGCCTGTCAGCCCGCTTTTATCGCGGGATTCAGCGCGCTGCTCGCCCGGCTGGCGGACGATGAGTTTATTCTCGCGCTGCCGGATCTGCGGGCGGCGATGGCGTGGCTGCCGCCTCGGGAACGCGGCGAGCTGGCCCGCCTGGTGCTCGATCACTATCACATGTCCATGCTACCGACCTCTGCGCTACAGGCGCCGGTTTCCTGCTCGCCGGAGCAGTTACTCTATCATCAGCAGCTGGAACAGCAGGCGCTGGCCGCGCTACGCCATTGGGGAGTACGCTAATGAAAAGGTTATCCGATATTCTGACAACCCAGGAGCTCCAGCGCTGGCGGCTGATTCTGGGCGAGGCCGCCGAAAACAGCCTCGGCGGCCTCGATGAGCATGCCCGTCAGGTAGACCATGCGCTGGAGTGGCTCTACGGCCGCGATCCGGAGCGACTACGGCGAGGCGAGCGCCAGGGTGGACTAGAGGATTCCAGCCTGACGACGCCGGAATGGATCAACGCTATCCACTCGCTTTTTCCGCAGCCGGTTATCGAGCGGCTGGAGAGCGATGCGGTACTGCGCTACGGCATCGATGAGGTGGTGACCAATCTGGAAGTGCTTGAACGTATCGAGCCTTCAGAAAGCCTGCTGCGAGCGGTACTGCATACTAAACATCTGATGAATCCAGACGTGCTGAACGCCGCCCGCAAGCTGGTGCGCCAGGTGGTAGAGCAAATTATGGTCCGGCTGGCGACAGAGGTGCGCCAGGCTTTTTCCGGCGCGCGCGATCGGCGCCGCCCCTCGCGTATCCCGCTGGCGCGCAACTTCGACTTCAAAAATACCCTGCGCGCCAACCTCAAGCACTGGGACCCGCAGCGCGGCAAGCTGTACATTGAATCGCCTAAGTTTATCAGCCGTATTAAACGCCACAGCGAAAAATGGCAGCTGATTTTGCTGGTCGATCAGAGCGGTTCGATGGTGGATTCCGTTATCCATTCGGCGGTTATGGCGGCCTGCTTATGGCAGCTGCCCGGCATTCGTACGCACCTCGTGGCTTTTGATACCAGCGTGGTGGATCTCACGGACGACGTTGCCGACCCGGTAGAGCTGCTGATGAAAGTTCAGCTCGGCGGCGGGACCAATATCGCCCAGGCCGTTGAATATGCGCGACAGCTGATTGAACAACCGCAAAAAAGCGTCATCGTGCTGGTGAGCGACTTTTTCGAAGGCGGGGCGAACTCGCTACTGATTAATCAGGTCAAGCTGAGCGTGCAAAGCGGCGCTAAAGTCCTCGGGCTGGCGGCGTTAGACAGTTCGGCATCCCCCTGTTATGACCACGATATGGCCCAGGCGCTGGTTAACGTCGGGGCGCAAATCGCCGCCATGACGCCCGGCGAGCTGGCCTCCTGGCTGGCGGAGAATTTACAATCATGATGCCTTTACGCCCCGAATTACTGGAACTCACCCCGCAGGCGCTCATGGCGCTAAGCAACGCCGGATTCGTAAAACGCAGCCAGAAAGAGCTGGATAACGGCAATATCCCCGAGCTTGCGCAGGATGAAGACGGCACCCTGACCGCCGTATTTCACGACGGCACCCGCACCCGGCTGGCAAAAGGCCAGGCGCTCAAAGAATCCAGCTGTACCTGCGGCGCCAGCGGCATGTGTCGTCATCGCGTGATGCTGATCCTCAGCTACCAGCGCGCCAATACCGGTGATGAGCGTCCCGAAGGGGAACCGGAGAGCAGCGAACGCTGGCATCCGGGACTGTGGCAAGCGGAGCTGGCCGCTCTCCCCGAGTCCGTTCTGAAGCGGGCGCAGCAGCTGGCGGATAAAGGCGTCGCGGTGGAGCTATTCTGCCGACCTAACGAAACGCCTTCGGCAAAGCTGCCGATGAGCGATGTGCGTTTTTATTCCCGCAGCAGCATCCGTTTTGCCCGCTGCGACTGCGTCGACGGCTCGCTGTGCGAACACGTGGCGCTGGCGGTTCAGGCTTTTACCGATGCCGAAGCCCAGCAGCCTGGCTTTACGCACCTGGTCTGGCAAACGCGCAGCCGCAAGGCCGCCGCCCGCGGAGGGCCCTTTGATACCCCTGACGGCGAGGCCTGTCGACAAAGCCTCCGCCAGCTCAGCCAACTGCTGTGGCAAAGCGGCGTCAGCCAGCCGCCTATTGGCTTCGAGGCTGCGTTCACCCGGGCGCAGCGCGCGGCGCAGACGGTAAACTGGCGCTGGGTCGTCGGCGCACTTGCTCAGCTTCGCGAAGGCGTCGAGGCCCTTCAGCAGCGCGCCAGCCATTACCATCCTGAACAGCTTCTCAGCCAGCTGTCAGGACTTAACGCCCGCCTTGAGAGCGCCGACAGAATGGCGCAGCTTGCCGATGCCGACCAGACGCCGCCCCTGCCGTGGCGCACCGTGGTGGGCCAGGGTATCGCCGGTGAAGCGCAGCTCGATCATTTGCGACTTATCTCCCTGGGAATGCGCAGCTGGCAGGATAATCACCGCTACGGTTTACGCATCTGGTTTAGCGACCCGGATACCGGCAGCATTATGCATCTGTCGCGCAGCTGGCCGCTGGCGGAACGGGCGCAAAGCCCGCTGTGGCAGCGCCGCCTGTTTAGCTTCCAGGCCGGCGCGCTGGCGGGCGGGCAGATAATTACTCAATCAGCGAGCCGCAACGCCAGCGGCGAACTGCTGCTGAGCGCGCGCCACCGCCTGAGCAGCAACATTCCGCTCAGTGAAGAGGCCTGGCTTTTGCTCAGCGCGCCGCTGCGCCAGCCGGGGGTTGCGGCGCTGCGTGAGTATCTGCGCCAGCGCCCTCCGGCGTGGGTGCGTCCGCTTAATCAGGTGGATAATCTGTTTATTTTGCCGGTGGATGCCTGTCTTGCCGTCGGATGGGACGCCGCCCGGCAAACGCTGGATGCGCAGGTTCTCAGCGGCGAAGGGCAAGACAACGTTTTGCAGCTGTCCCTTCCCGCCGCCGCCAGCGCGCCCTATGCCGTTGAGCGAATGGCGGCGCTGCTCAGCCAGGCGGACGATCCGGTAGTGATGGTGTCCGGGATGGTCACCTTTAGCCGCGGGCAGCTTAGCCTGGAGCCGCTGGTAATGATGACCCGCACCCGCGGCTGGGCGCTGAACGCGGAACCGCTTCCCGTTGGGCCACTGCCTGCCGGCGATATCCTGCCGCCGCGGTCGCTGGCCCTGACGCTGTTGCAGCGCACCCGGGCGCTGCTGATCCAGATTATGCACAACGGCCTGCGCTATCAGCAAAAGGGCCTTTTTCGCGAAGCGATGACGCTGAGCGACGATTTAACCAACGGCGGATTTAATCATCTCGCGCGCCTGCTCCACCAGTTGGCCGAGCGCGAAACGGCGACTTCCGAGGATACGCTCAGCGCTATCGCCCAACTCTGTATACAATTAGAGATGATGATTGATTAACAAGGAATGATAATGAAATTTAACCGCAGGATTACCGCCGCTCTGGGCGCAACGTTAATGATGGCCGCGCTCGTCGGCTGCGATAACAACAAAGATGAGGTCAAGACGTTTCACAACACGATGAACGGCGTAGACCTGACCTATACCTATCACTACAAAGACGATGTCGTTACCCGCCAGGACGCGGAGAATACTATTCCCTATACATCACTCGGGGTGAGTAACGAAGAGCAGGCGCGCAAAATCATCGATCCTATCGGCGTGGCCTACAGCAAAATCAAAGGCGTCACCCACAGCGTCGACTATAAAGAGAGCGCCGCGCAGGAACACCTCTCCATCGACTTTAATCAGGCTAAAATCAGCGAGCTGTGTCAATTACCCGGGGCCAGCTTTACCGACTGTTCGCAAAAGTTTATTTCGCTGAGCGAGTCGGAAAAAATGTTGAAATCACAGGGTTTTAAAGAAGTGAAATAACCCAGACTGGCGCGGAGAACTCCCGGCTTACGCTACGCTTAGCCGGGCTACCCCGGTCAGGCTACAGGGCCGTACATTCGGGGAGCCCGGCTCTGGCGTTAACGCCGCAACCCGGGGAGGCATTTCAGGATTTCGCGTGTTCGCGCTCGGTCAGCCCGCGCAGGAAGTAGCGCAGAAACTGGTCGCCGCATTCGCGGAAGTTTTTATGCTCCGGGGCGCGCATCATGGCGGTGATTTCCGGCATCGAGACGCGGAATTTCTGCTGAGTGAGGATAGCGAGAATGTCATCCGTCTTCAGGGAAAAGGCAATACGCAGTTTTTTCAGCACGATATTATTATTCACCCGGCGTTCGACCGCCAGCGGCGGCGCCGACGCATCTTTACCGCGTTTGTCGTAAATCAGGCCGTTGAGAAAATTCGACAGCACGACATCCGGGCAGCGCACAAACCCCTCTTCGTCTTCTTTTTTCAGCCAGGGTACCAGCTGTTCGGCGCTGACCGGCGCATCCGCCAGCGCAAAAATACGTACCAGGCCGCTGTTATTGGTTTTCAGGGTGTAGCGCAGGCTACGGAGAATATCGTTACTGATCATATTGCCTTCATGATGAAAAATTCTGCCGCACAGTTTATCACGATTCCGCCGTTTTACAGACCAATCGCCTCTTTCAGGCTTTTCAGATAGCGGCGGCTCACCGGCACCGTTTGCCCGGCACGCATCAGCAGCTCCGCCTGGCCGTTTTCCTCAAAGCGGATCTCCTTGAGATGGGACATGTTAACCAGGTACTGGCGATGGCAGCGCAGCAGCGGCGTTCGGCTCTCAAGGGTGCGTAAGGTGAGCTCGGTAAAACCCTCCTTTCCTTCGCGGTCGGTCACGTAAATCCCGCTCATCCGGCTGCTGACGAAGGCCACGTCTTCCATCTGCAGTAGCCAGATGCGGCTGTGGCCGGTGCAGGGAATATACTTTAGCGCCTGCTGGGTATCGTCGAGGGCGGTCATATCCTGCAGGCTGCGCTCCTGGCGCAGTCGAGCCAGCGTTTTTTCCAGCCTGGCGGACTCTATTGGCTTCAGCAAATAATCAAACGCGTGCTCTTCAAAGGCTTTCACCGCGTACTCGTCAAATGCGGTGAGAAAGACGATATAGGGCCGATGCTCCGGGTCAAGCATGCCAACCATCTCCAGGCCGCTGATACGCGGCATCTGGATATCCAGAAACAGCACGTCCGGGTGCAGCTTATGTACCGCGCCAATCGCCTCTACGGCATTTCCGCATTCGCCCACAATCTCGATATCCGGCTGGGTCTCCAGCAAAATACGCAGGTTTTCACGCGCCAGCGGCTCGTCGTCGACAATTAATACTTTTAACATGCGTTTTCCTCCAGAGGCAGTCTCAGCGTGACGCGGGTAAAACATTCCGGCTCGCAGGTGACGGTGATCCCGCAATCGGCGCCGAAGCGCGCCCGCAGACGGCGATCAACCAGATTCATGCCCAGTCCGCTGGCGCTGGGTTTGTCCTGATATAACCCGGCGTTATCTTCAATATCCAGCTGCAGCCAGCGCTGGTACTGGCTGGCGCGAATGGTGATTTCCCCCACCCCAAGGTGCTGCGAAGTCCCGTGCTTAATGGCGTTTTCGACTATCGGCTGTAGGGTAAAAGCCGGCAGTTGATGCTGGGCCAGCGCTTCCGGCACCAGCATGTGGATCTGTAGGTTGGCCTGAAAGCGCGCTTTCTCAATCTGCAAATAGGCGTTAACATGCTCGATCTCATCCGCCAGGGTCACGATCTCCGCTGGCCGTTTCAGGTTTTTGCGGAAAAAGGTCGACAGATACTGCACCAGTTGCCCCGCCTGGTCGCTATCGCGGCGAATCACCGCTTTCAGGGTATTCAGCGCGTTGAACAGGAAGTGCGGGTTCACCTGGGCGTGCAGCAGCTTGATTTCCGACTGCGTTAGCAACGCCTTTTGCCGCTCATACTGTCCGGCCAGGATCTGCGCGGATAACAGCTGGGCAATCCCCTCCCCCAGCGTGCGGTTGATGGAGCTGAACAGGCGGTTTTTCGCTTCATAAAGTTTTATCGTGCCAATCACCCGCTGATTCTCGCCGCGCAGCGGAATAACCAGCGTGGAGCCCAGCTTACAGTTAGGATGAATCGAGCAGCGGTAGGGCACCTCGTTACCGTCGGCATAGACCACCTCGCCGGTATCGATCGCCTTTTGGGTATAGAGCGAAGAAATAGGCTTACCGGGCAGATGGTGATCGTCGCCGATCCCGGTAAACGCCAGCAGCTTGTCGCGATCGGTGATCGCGACCGCGCCGATATCCAGCTCCTGGATCAGTACCTGCGCGACCTTCATGCTGTTCTCTTCGTTAAACCCCTGGCGCAGGATCCCCTCCGTCGACGCCGCCACCTTCAGCGCGGTGGCCGAGAAAGCCGAGGTATATTTTTCAAACATCGCCCGCTTATCCAACAGGATACGCATAAACAGCGCCGCCCCGACGGTATTAGTCACCATCATGGGGGCAGCGATGCTTTGTACCAGATGCAGGGCATCTTCGAACGGGCGAGCGATCAGCAAAATGATCAACATCTGCACCATTTCAGCAAAAAAGGTAATCGCGCCGGCCGTGAGCGGGCTGAAGACTTTATCCGGTCGCCCGCGTTTAACCAGAATGCTGTGCACCAGCCCGCCGAGCAGTCCTTCAACGATGGTGGAAACCATACAGCTCAGCGCGGTCATGCCGCCCAGCGAGTAGCGATGAAGGCCGCCGGTCAGTCCCACCAGGCCGCCGACCACCGGTCCGCCCAGCAGGCCGCCCATCACCGCGCCGATGGCTCGCGTATTGGCGATCGAATCTTCGATATGCAGGCCAAAGTAGGTGCCGAGGATGCAGAAAATAGAGAAGGTCACGTAGCACAAGAGCTTATGCGGCAAACGGACGGTGACCTGCATTAACGGGATGAACAGACGCGTTTTGCTCATCAGCCACGCAATGACCAAAAACACGCACATCTGCTGAAGCAGCAGCAACACCAGATCAAACTCGTACATACCCGCAGACCACACTTCATTTGAAAGCGCGTAACATACACTGCTTGCTTATAACTTTCTTTGAAGCAATACATGAAAATGATAATTCATGTTCAGGATCACACTTCTTAGCGCCTCGACGATCCGTTTTTGTACAAAAAACAGACAAAACTCCCCGCTTCGGCAAACAGCTTCTACAGTTAATAGAGGAGAACACAGCGGGAGGAGAAAATGGCGCTTTATACAATTGGCGAAGTTGCCCAGCTTTGCGATATCAATCCCGTGACGTTACGCGCCTGGCAGCGGCGCTACGGATTACTGAAACCTCAGCGTACCGACGGCGGCCACCGCCTGTTTAATGAATATGAGATAGACCGTATTCGCGAAATCAAACGCTGGATTGACTCCGGCGTGCAGGTCGGGAAAGTGAAAACGCTGCTGATGGATAATGAGCAGGAGAGGGTCAACGGCTGGTGCGATCGGCAGGAGATGCTGCTCGGCTATCTGCAAAACGGAAGTTATCATCGCCTGCGGATGTGGCTGAAGGAGCGTAACCACACCGACTCTGCGCAAACCCTGGTGAAGCACCTGATCAACCCCTTACGCCAGCGCCTGCTCAGCCCGCAGCCAACGTTGCTGGCAATGCGGGGCATCCTGGACGGCATTCTGATTAATCATATCGCCCGATGCCTGTCCTCGACGGCAAAATATCCCGGCGACCATGCGCTGATTATGGGCTGGAATGTGAACGATATCACCCGGCTATGGCTGGAGGGCTGGATAGCCAGCGAACAGGGCTGGCGGGTGGATATTCTCGCCCATTCGCTGAACCAGATCCGACCGGAGCTTTTCCCCGACAGTACGCTAATGGTCTGGTGCGGAGAGGCGCCCTGTAGCGCCCAGGTGAATCAAATGCGTCAATGGGAGCAGCAGGGCCAGATTATCTGGCTGAATCACACCACCGCAACGTCTCCCGGAGGCGGCGCCTGAGGCGCCTGTCCGGGCTACGGGTTACCGGCAATCTGTGGCCCGGTAGTCCGACTCAGCACAGCGCAAGCCGGGAAGAAGCCCCAGCAATACTACATCACGGCACATTCCCCGGGTTGCGGCGTAAACGCCTTACCCGGGCTTGTATTATTAAAAAACCAGAAAGAACCGGC
>NZ_JBEAFR010000006.1:0-32746 GCF_040062315.1 Klebsiella sp. GW_Kp181 | reverse complement strand
ATAGCCTTACAGGATCAATCACCACCTCCCTAGGAGGTGGTTTAGGGATGACAATAAAAAAGGCCCGACTGAGCGGGCCCGTTTATTTTATCGTTTATCTTCCGCCAGCAGCGGCGGAATACTCGGCACCATCGGCGATTCATCAATATCCTTCTGCGTCATGCGAAACGCTTCCGGATAATGTTCGCGGCTGGTGCGGCGTAGCGGTTCAGTATCGCGCCAGGTGTAGAAACAGTGCTGGCACTGAAATACCGTCCAGACATCTTTTACCGGCGATTTTGCCAGCACTTCAATATGTTCATCGGCGCAACGTGGACAAATCATCTTTTCCTCCTTATTTACGGTTGGCCAGCATGGCGGTCAGTTTTTCAGCCCAGGCTTTGGTTTCAGGAAGATCCTGTACCGGCTGGCTGTAGTGGCCGCGGAGATCCGGCGCAACCGGCGTGGTGGCGTCGATAATTAATTTGTCGGTAATTCCCGCCGGGCTGGAGCCGGGATCAAGCTCAAGTACCGACATATTCGGTAACTGCACCAGGTCCCCCGCCGGGTTGACCTTTGAAGAGAGCGCCCACATCACCTGCGGCAGGTTGAACGGATCCACATCTTCATCAACCATAATCACCATCTTCACGTAGCCCAGGCCGTGCGGGGTGGTCATCGCGCGCAGGCCAACCGCGCGGGCAAAGCCGCCGTAGCGTTTTTTGGTGGAGATAATCGCCAGCAGGCCGTGGGTGTACATTGCGTTGACCGCCTGCACTTCGGGGAATTCGGCCTTCAGCTGCTGATACAGCGGCACGCAGGTGGCCGGGCCCATCAGGTAGTCAATTTCGGTCCACGGCATACCAAGATAGAGCGACTCAAAAATCGGTTTGCTACGGTATGAAACCTTATCGATACGCACCACCGTCATATTACGGCCGCCAGAATAGTGGCCGGTAAATTCACCGAACGGACCTTCGATTTCACGCTTGCGGCTCTCAATCACCCCTTCGAGGATGACCTCTGAGCCCCACGGCACGTCAAAGCCGGTCAGCGGCGCGGTGGCGATAGGGTACGGGCTTTCCCGCAGCGCGCCCGCCATCTCATATTCCGACTGATCGTATTTCAACGGCGTAGCGCCCATCAGAGTAATAATCGGATCGTTGCCCAGGGTAATGGCGATCGGCAGATCTTCACCGCGCTCTTCCGCTTTGTGCAGATGTAAGGCGATATCATGCATGGGCACCGGCTGGAGGCCGAGCTTACGTTTACCCTTCACCTCCATACGGTAAATGCCGACGTTTTGCTTGCCAAAATTCTCCGGGTCGAGGGGATCGCGCGAAACCACACAGGCTTTGTCGAGATAAAAACCACCGTCGCCGTCGTTAAGACGGAACAAGGGCAGAATATCAAACAGATTAATATCTTCACCGTCGACGCTATTTTCCGCCCACGCCGGATTTGCCCGCCGCTCCGGCGTTACCGGAAATTTATCCCAACGGCGAATAAACTCGTCGATCTGCTTTTTCACCGGCGTATTCGGCGGCAAGCCCAGCGAGATAGCGTGGTTCTGCCAGGAACCGATAGTATTCATTGCTACGCGAGCATCGGTAAATCCGCGAATATTATCGAACCAAAGCGCCGGCGCGCCATCGCCGATACGTCCGGTGGCGTTCGCCGCGGCGGCCAGATCCGGTTCCGCGTTAACCTCTTCGCTAATTTTCAGCAGTTGCCCCTGGTCGTCCAGCGCCTGCAAAAAGCTGCGCAAATCATCAAAAGCCATTATTCATTCTCCTGTGAAACATTCTCTACCGCCCGTAACCCGCTCCAGCGGCGCGCTTTGTGATACTCCAGACCGAACTGATCCAGCACTCGCGTGACAACGTGGTCCGTGACGTCCTCAATGGTTTTAGGATGGTTGTAATAAGCGGGCATGGGCGGCACCATTGCCACCCCCATGCGTGACAGGGCCAGCATGTTTTCCAGATGGATGGTGCTTAACGGCATTTCGCGCGGTACCAGTACCAGCTTACGCCCCTCTTTCAGCACCACGTCCGCGGCCCGGCCAACCAGCCCCTCGGCATAACCGGCACGAATACCCGCCAGCGTTTTCATACTGCAGGGAATAACAATCATGCCGTCGGTGCGAAATGAACCTGATGAGATGACGGCGGCCTGATCCGCCGGGCTATGGGAGAAATCGGCCAGTGCGGCGACTTCACGGGCGCTGTAAGGCGTTTCCAGCTCAATGGTCGTTTTGGCCCACTTTGACATCACCAGATGCGTTTCCACTTCCGGCATCTCACGCAGCGCTTTAAGCAGCGCAACCCCCAACGGAGCGCCTGTCGCTCCGGTCATCCCAACAATTAGCTTCATCATCGCCTCATACTTTGTTCGTATACGAACGTTTTTATTAAAGCTACTCTTGTAGGGCTATCCATGCAAGTTCGTTCGTATACGGCCGCATTTTTAATCAAAAAAGGAAAAATGCTAAATCCCCGTGCGAACGGCTATCATAGAATCGACGGTTTGATTACGGAGTTGTCATGGAGTTAAGAAACGAGGCGTTCCACCTGTTGCGCCAGCTTTTTCAGCAGCACACCGCTCGCTGGCAGCACGAACTGCCGGACCTGACCAAACCGCAGTATGCGGTAATGCGTTCAATTGCCGAGCATCCCGGCATCGAACAGGTGACGTTAACGGAAGCGGCGGTCAGCACCAAAGCGACGCTGGCGGAAATGCTGAGCCGTATGGAAAGCCGGGGGTTGGTTCGTCGCGAACACGATCCGGCGGACAAACGCCGGCGGTTTGTCTATTTAACCGCCGAAGGCGAAGCGCTGCTGGCAAGCTCTATGCCGCTGGGTAACGCCGTTGATGAAGAGTTTTTAGGCCGCCTTAGTGATGAAGAGCGCCGTCAGTTTTCGCAACTCATCCATAAGCTGATGGCGCAAGAGCGCTAACCCAAACGCTCGCGGAGAAAATCAATAAACGCCCGAACCCTGGCGGGAACATGCTGCGCGTCCGGATAAACCGCATACACTCCCTGAGACGGGAAGCGGAATTCCGGCATAATCCGCACGAGGGCGTTATCCGCCAGCGCAGCGGCCGCCAGCCATTCGGGGAGCAGCGCGACGCCGTTCCCCGCCAGCGCAAAAGCCATCAGCGCGCTGGCGCTATCCGCCGATATCCGTGGCGCCTTTTTAATTTCAAACGGGATACACCGTTCCTGCGGCCCGCTGAGCTGCCAGCGCAGCGGCGTCGTCAGACGTTCATGAATAATCCACGCGGAATGGGCCAGATCCTCTAGCGTCTTCACCGGGTGCTGCGCCAGCCACGCCGGGGAGGCGACCGCTACGATGGCAAAGCGCGAGATCAGCGCCGCGCGGTAACGTGAATCCGCCAGCGTCCCGAGACGAATCGCCACATCAACACGATCTGAGATTAAATCCGCGTGGTGAGAAGAAGAAACGTGCCGCACGCGGAGCGCTGGATGCGGCAGGCTGAACGCCGCCAGCGCCGGAACAATCACCTGGGCACCATATTCTGCCGTGGTCGCGACCCGCAATTCGCCGCTCAATCCCACATGGCTGCCCCGGACGTCGTCCTGCAGATTTTCCGCTGCCTTCAGCAGCGCGAGGCCACGCTGATAAAACAGCGACCCGGCCTCAGTCAGCGTAAGCCGTCGGGTCGATCGCAACAGCAGCGTAACGCCCAGCTCGCTCTCCAGCTGCCTGACGTTAAAACTGACCACGGCCTTGGTTTGCCCGAGGGCCGCCGCCGCCGCGGTAAAACTGCCGCTCTCCACCACCGCCACAAACATGGTCATCCGCTGCAGGTTCAGCATCATATCGCTCATTGTCAAAAAATTTCAGACAGTATATATCCGAATGTCGCGTTTATTCGCCCTGATGCTGAGGTTTACAGTAGCGGCCTTCATGGGGAGAGTAATCAATGATGTATCGCAACAAGGTCGCAACCCTCTTTCTGCTGGGTTTCTTTCTCGACTTAATCAATATGTTTATCGCCAGCGTCGCTTTTCCGGCGATGAGCCGGACGCTGCACGCGTCGCCAGGCGAACTGGCGTGGGTCAGTAATGGCTATATTGCAGGACTCACCCTGGTGCTGCCGTTTAGCGCCAGGCTCAGCCAGCGGTTTGGCGCCCGACGGGTGTTTCTGCTTTCGCTCAGCCTGTTTAGCATCGGCGCGCTGGCAACAGGGATGGCCGACTCATTGCTAAATCTGGTTCTGTGGCGCGTCCTGCATGGAATGGGCGGTGGACTGTTGATTCCAATAGGCCAGGCATTAACCTGGCAGCAGTTTAAGCCTCACGAGCGGGCAAAGCTCTCTGCCGCGGTGATGCTGGTCGGGCTGCTGGCGCCGGCGTGCTCCCCGGCGCTGGGAGGTCTTCTGGTGCAATCACTTAGCTGGCGCTGGGTCTTCCTTGCCAGCCTACCGATAGCCCTTCTGACGTTAGCGCTGGCAGCGTTGTGGCTAAAAGAAGAGAGAAGCGTTGTGCGAGCGGGAGGTTTATTACCGCTCGCTTTACTGCGTGACCCGCTGCTGCGTTTTTCTATGCTGGTGTATCTCTGCGTGCCGGGGACGTTTATCGGAATTAACGTCGTCGGGATGTTTTATTTGCAAAGCGTAACGGGGTTGTCACCCTCCGCTATCGGCGCCCTGATGCTGCCCTGGTCGCTGGCCTCTTTCGTGGCGATCGTCACGACCGGTCGCTATTTTAATCGTCTCGGCCCCCGCCCTCTGATTGCGGCCGGCTGCCTGCTTCAGGCCGCCGGGATCGTCGCGCTGGCCAGCGTTAATTCACCAACCGCCAGCAGCACGCTGATCGCGGCATTTGTCTTAATGGGCGCAGGCGGCAGTCTGTGCAGCAGTACGGCCCAAAGCAGCGCGTTTCTTAATGTGGCTAACTGCGATATGCCGGACGCCAGCGCGCTGTGGAATCTCAATCGTCAGCTGAGTTTCCTGATTGGCGCTGCGCTGCTGGCGGGGTTATTGAGCGCATTTTTGCTTTACTGGCCAGCACCGCAGGCCTGGCGCGGCGTGTTTATCGCCGCCGCTATTTTTACGCTGCTGCCGCTGCTGCGCTGCCTTACATTTAATAACCGGGCGATAATCATGCGCCTGCACGGTAAAACGGAGAACAAATGAGTCGCTATATTGAAGAAGTCATTGCCGCCCATGTGGCCATTGAAGCCTGGCTGAATCAGGGAACTGGCAGCATCGAAGGGTTAATGCAGCGCTTCAGCGCGGAATTTACCATGATCCCGATTAACGGGACACGCATGGACCAGCAGGCGGTCAGCGCTTTTTTTCAAGGGGCACGCGCCAGCCGCCCCGGCTTAAAAATCGTCATTGATAGCGCCGCGATGCTTGCCGAATGGCACGATGGGGCCGCGGTGATATATCGGGAAACGCACGTTTTACCCGGCAAAGCGGATACGGCGCGCTGGTCAACGGCGCTTTTCCGCCAGCAGGAGGGGGAGATATGCTGGCTGCATCTCCATGAAACGGCCCGGATATAGAGAGCAGACGCTGAAAAAGAAAAAGGCCCAATCGAAAAACGATTGAGCCTTTTTAACGAAAGGTGTCTTACTCGCGGAACAGCGCTTCGATGTTCAGCCCCTGGCTTTGCAGAATCTCCCGCAGACGGCGGAGACCTTCAACCTGGATCTGACGCACGCGTTCGCGGGTCAGGCCAATTTCACGGCCAACATCCTCAAGCGTCGCGGCTTCATAGCCCAGCAGGCCAAAGCGACGAGCCAGCACTTCACGCTGCTTGGCGTTCAGTTCGAACAGCCATTTGACGATGCTTTGTTTCATATCATCGTCCTGCGTGGTGTCTTCCGGGCCGTTGTCTTTTTCATCGGCCAGGATGTCCAGCAGCGCTTTTTCCGAGTCGCCACCCAGCGGAGTATCCACTGAGGTAATGCGCTCGTTCAGACGCAGCATGCGGCTTACGTCATCAACTGGCTTATCCAGCTGTTCGGCTATCTCTTCGGCGCTCGGCTCGTGGTCCAGCTTGTGGGACAACTCGCGCGCGGTACGCAGATAGACGTTCAGCTCTTTGACGATGTGGATAGGTAAACGAATGGTACGGGTTTGGTTCATAATTGCCCGTTCAATCGTTTGGCGAATCCACCAGGTCGCGTAAGTTGAAAAACGGAACCCACGTTCCGGGTCAAACTTCTCAACTGCGCGAATCAGCCCCAGGTTACCTTCTTCAATCAGGTCCAGCAGAGCCAGACCACGATTGCCGTAACGGCGGGCAATCTTGACAACCAGACGCAGGTTACTTTCGATCATCCGGCGGCGTGACGCAACGTCACCACGCAGCGCGCGACGGGCAAAATAAACCTCTTCTTCGGCAGTCAGCAGTGGGGAATAACCAATCTCTCCGAGATAAAGCTGCGTCGCATCAAGCACCCGTTGGGTTGCTCCCTGCGAAAGAAGCTCTTCCTCAGCCAGATCGCTATCACTGGGTTCCTCTTCAACTAAGGCTTTCTCGTCAAAAACCTCGACTCCGTTCTCATCAAATTCCGCGTCTTCATTTAAATCATGAACTTTCAGCGTATTCTGACTCATAAAGATGGCTCCTACCCGTGATCCCTGAGCAAAGCACTTTGGCTAAATATCACTCGAAGGACGCCCGGACGATAACCTTTATGCCCCGTTAAAGAAGACATCGTTGCCGCCCTGGCGCCTTTCTTAGCAATACTGAGCTATCCGTACTTTGCCAAATTATCGCTGCGGTAAATACTGCAGCGGGTTGACGGATTTCCCCTTGTAACGAATTTCAAAATGCAATCGTGTCGAACTAGTACCTGTGCTACCCATGGTAGCGATCTTCTGCCCCGCCTTGATATCTTGTTGCTCTTTTACGAGCATCGTATCGTTATGGGCGTAGGCGCTCAGGTAATCATCGTTATGTTTGATGATAATAAGATTACCGTAACCGCGCAGTGCGTTACCGGCATAGACGACGCGCCCATCTGCGGTCGCGACAATAGCCTGTCCTTTACTGCCTGCAATATCAATACCTTTATTGCCACCTTCGGCCCCACTAAAGTTCTCGATAACCTTGCCATCAGTCGGCCAGCGCCATGAAGAGATCGGCGAACTGGTAGACGTACTGCTTGCAGTCGATTGGGTGGTGCTGACAGCTGGAGCCGTAACTGGCGCGACGGTTGTCGTCGTCGCGGGCTTGTTGTTCGGCAACATCTTATTAGCACTCTGTTCACCTGAAGATTCAGAATACGTAATAGTTGGTTGTGACGCAACTACCGCGGTGGATTTTTGTGCAGAATTTGCGCTCAACATTCCACCATTACTGGCCTTCACGCTCGCCTGGGCAACAGGATTATCACCGGTAATCGGCTGGCCGGATGCATTGCCAACCTGCAACGTCTGACCGACGTTCAAAGCGTACGGTGCCGGGATATTATTGCGCTGCGCCAGGTCGCGGAAATCGTTCCCGGTAACCCACGCAATATAGAATAGCGTGTCGCCGCGTTTAACAGTATAGGTGCTGCCGCCGGTATAGCTACCTTTCGGAATATCCCCATACTTACGGTTGTAGACGATTTTGCCGTTTACCGTTTGCACCGGCTCCTGAGCCATCGGCTGGATCTGCACAGGCTGCGTCTGTACCGGTTGAGTTTGTACCGGGCGAGCCTGCGGCGCGGTATTGGTCGGAGGCGTGATCAGCATCCCGGAATTGGTGCCCGAAGACGAAGCCCCGCCAGCCGTGCTGACCGGCGCAGGCGGATTGTTGGAACTGCTGCAGCCTGCCAGCCAGAGTGACACCAGTGACAAAGCCGCAATGCGGCTTAAGGTAAATTTTGGGCTTCCCGCGCTCATTTATCCCCCAGGAATATGTTAACTACCAATATCTTGCTCACCGGACGGTGCCCGGCCAGGACACGAAAAATGCGTCCACCCTATGCCTAAATGCAGGCAAAAAAACCTGGAATAATCCGGTTCAGGCCAGCTCCCCTTTAACGAGGGGAACAAAGCGCACGGCCTCGACGGTATCAATGACAAACTCATTGCCGCGTCGACGGATGCGCTTTAAAAACTGGTGCTCTTCGCCTACCGGCAGCACCAGCACGCCGCCATCGTCTAATTGCGCCAGCAGTGCGGCCGGGATTTCCGGCGGCGCTGCGGTCACGATAATCGCGTCAAACGGCGCGCGTGCCTGCCAACCCTGCCATCCATCTCCGTGACGGGTTGAAACATTATGTAAATCAAGTTGTTTCAGACGACGGCGCGCGTGCCACTGCAGGCTCTTAATACGCTCGACCGAGCAAACGTGGTGCACGAGGTGCGCCAGAATTGCCGTCTGATAACCAGAGCCGGTGCCGATTTCCAGCACCCTTGACTCCGGCGTAAGCGTCAGAAGCTCGGTCATCCTCGCCACCATATAGGGCTGCGAAATAGTTTGCCCCTGGCCAATCGGCAATGCCGTGTTTTCCCACGCCTTATGTTCAAAGGCTTCATCAACAAACTTTTCTCGCGGCACCTGCGCGATAGCGTCCAGCACGCGCTCGTCGACAATGCCCTGAGTGCGAAGCTGATTGAGAAGACTTTCAACACGTTTGCTTACCATTGTGTATCAACCCCAACGCGATCGAGCCAGCCGCTAACCACCTCATGCGCGCTGTGGGCGGTTAAATCGACATGGAGCGGCGTGACCGAGACATAGCCTTCATCCACCGCGGCAAAGTCGGTATCCGGACCGGCGTCGTACTTTTCCCCCGGAGGACCGATCCAGTACAGCGTATTGCCGCGCGGATCTTTCTGCGGAATGACCTGATCGGAAGGATGGCGGCTGCCGCAGCGGGTAACGCGAATACCTTTTATCTGATCAAGCGGAAGATCCGGGACGTTGATATTGAGAATGCGCCCGGTACGCAGCGGTTCGCGGCTTAATGCCCGGAGAATCGAGCTGGTGACCGCAGCGGCGGTCTCATAGTGTTGGTAGCCGTTTAGCGAAACGGCCAGCGCCGGAAAGCCCAGATGACGGCCTTCCATGGCGGCGGCAACGGTGCCGGAATAGATGACGTCGTCGCCAAGGTTGGGCCCGGCGTTAATGCCAGAGACCACAATATCCGGACGCGGCCGCATCAGGGCGTTGACGCCGAGGTAGACACAGTCCGTCGGCGTGCCCATTTGCACGGCGATATCGCCGTTGTCGAAAGTGAAAGTGCGTAGCGAAGACTCCAGCGTCAGGGAATTCGACGCCCCGCTGCGGTTACGATCGGGTGCAACTATCTGAACCTCAGCGAATTCCCGTAAGGCCTTCGCCAGGGTCTGAATGCCCGGCGCGTGGATCCCGTCATCGTTACTCAGCAATATTCGCATAGTCACCCGTTGTATTGATAAGCTCCCTTACTACGCTGGTGGCGAAGCTGCCTGCGGGCAGCCAGAAACGCAGTTCAACGGTAACGTCATCCCACCAGTTCCAGCTCATCTGCTGGGGATAAAGCAGCATCGCCCGGCGGGCGGCCTCTACTTTTTCACGCACCAGCAGCGTCTGTAGCTGCGTCTCTTCAACGACGGCCGCCTGTTCGGCGGCCAGCGCGTCCCGCTGGCTGCCCCAGTCGCCGCTACCTACAAGCGCAGCGGTAATCATCAGTTCGCGATTATTTACCCGCGCCTGGAGCTCCGTCAGTTCTTCAGAAGTCGCAACGAACCAGCTTCCGCGCCCCGCTAATTGTAGCGCATCGCCATCAACAACCTGATTAAATTCCGGTTTTTTTAATCTAATACCAACCTGTTGATTAAACAATGCGCTGCGGGCCGCCGACAACCAAAAACTGCGTTTATTGCGATCGCGCACCGGCGCGCCGCTCTCGGCCCAGCGCAGCGCCCCCAGCAGGTTACTGCCGCCGATACCGAAGCGCTGGGCGCCAAAATAGTTGGGTACGCCATGCTCAGCAATCGCCTGTAAACGCGTTTCGACTTCGTCGCGATCGCTGATTTCGCGCAGCACCAGCGTAAACTGGTTCCCCTTCAGCGCCCCGAGGCGCAGCTTGCGCTTATGGCGCGCGTACTCCAGTACCTGACAGCCTTCAAGCTGGAATTTGCTCAGGTCGGGCATCTCTTTGCCCGGCACTCGAGCGCACAGCCACTGTTCAGTCACCGCATGTTTGTCTTTCTGCCCGGCAAAGCTCACTTCGCGCGCATGAATTTTAAGGAATTTGGCCAACGCGTCAGCGACAAAACGGGTATTGCAGCCGTTTTTCAGAATACGCACCAGCACATGTTCGCCTTCGCCATCGGGCGCAAAGCCGAGATCCTCAACCACCACAAAGTCTTCCGGATTGGCTTTTAGCAGCCCCTGGCTCAGCGGTTTTCCATGCAGATAAGTGAGTTCGTCAAAAGCGATCATTTCTCCGCCTTACGCAGCAGCGCCACCGCTTCACAGGCAATACCTTCGCCACGGCCGGTAAAGCCCAGCTTTTCAGTGGTGGTGGCTTTGACGTTTACATCGTCCATATGGCAGCCGAGGTCTTCAGCAATAAAGATGCGCATCTGGGGAATATGCGGCAGCATTTTCGGCGCCTGGGCGATGATAGTGACGTCAACGTTGCCAAGGGTAAAGCCTTTTGCCTGGATGCGCCGCCACGCTTCGCGCAGCAGTTCGCGGCTATCGGCCCCCTTAAAGGCCGGGTCGGTATCCGGGAACAGCTTGCCGATGTCGCCCAGCGCCGCCGCGCCCAACAGCGCATCGGTCAGCGCGTGCAGCGCGACGTCGCCGTCGGAATGCGCCAGCAGCCCTTTTTCATAAGGTACGCGCACGCCGCCGATGATGATGGGGCCTTCACCGCCAAAAGCGTGTACGTCAAAACCGTGTCCAATTCGCATTAAGCCTTCTCCTGGTGTCGGGAACGGGTAAGGTAAAATTCGGCCAGCGCCAGGTCTTCCGGGCGCGTCACTTTAATATTATCAGCTCGTCCGGCGACCAGCTCAGGATGAAAGCCGCAGTACTCCAGCGCCGAGGCTTCATCGGTGATGGTCGCCCCTTCATTAAGCGCCCGCGTCAGGCAATCAACAAGCAGTTCGCGAGGGAAAAATTGTGGCGTCAGCGCATGCCATAAATCGTTGCGTTCGACGGTATGGGCAATAGCCGCCCTGCCCGGCTCCGCGCGTTTCATGGTATCGCGAACCGGAGCGGCCAGAATGCCGCCCGTTCGGCTGGTCTCACAGAGTTGAAGCAGGCGGCTGAGATCGTCCTGGTGCAGGCAGGGGCGCGCGGCATCGTGTACCAGCACCCAATCGGCCTCGCTAAGAGCCTTCAGGCCCGCAAGGACGGAGTCCGCACGTTCTGTACCGCCATCAACAACGGTGATCTGAGGATGATTCGCCAACGGCAGCTGGCTAAAGCGCTCGTCTCCAGGGCTGACGGCAATCACCACCCGCTGTATACGCGAGTTTGCCAACAGCGCGGCGACCGCGTGTTCGAGAATCGTTTTGTTACCGATAGAGAGATATTGTTTCGGGCATTCCGTTTGCATGCGGCGGCCAAAACCGGCTGCCGGCACCACGGCGCAAACGCCCGGAAAAGTGGCTGCCATGTTGTAATCCTGGGCCTGTTTATCGATTATTCTGCTGTTGCCCCGCGGCCTGGTTGCGTTTCGACGCATCCGGCACCAGACGATAAAACGTTTCGCCCGGGCGGGTCATACTGAGTTCATTGCGCGCGCGCTCTTCGATAGCTTCCTGGCCGCCGTTGAGATCGTCAATTTCGGCGAACAGCTGATCGTTGCGTGCTTTTAATTTAGCGTTAGTTGCCTGCTGCGCGGAGACATCGTCATTAACCCGGCTATAGTCATGCAGACCATTTTTGCCGAACCACAGCGAGTACTGTAGCCAGACCAGCAAAGCCAATAACAGCAGCGTTAGTTTACCCATCCTGCCCCCTGAAAAACGGCATCATCATCCCATAACTCGCCCGAGTTCTCTACTCTGGCGCGCGGACGACGCCGCGTAACGCGGGGACTGTACCACATTTTTACCGTTGATACCCAGGCCAGATTCATTCGTGAAAAGACTACCCCAGTAGCCAGAGGAACAGCAGACCGAACATCAGCCCGACGGTCAGAATCGTCGCGCAGACGCTGTACTGAAGTTTGCCGTCCAGCAGCGAATGCAGCGCGATGCCAACCACAACGGCAACCGGCATCAGCGCCAGGAAGAACGGCCAGGTGTAGAGGAGAAAAAATAGCGTGTTACTGCCATAGATCAGGAAGGGAATACCCAGCGCCAGCAGCCATGAAATAAAGCCCACGGCCGCACCCGACAGAGACCACGTGGTCTCGTCGCTGGCGGCCGGCGGCGGTTCTGAACGAATAATACTGAGGTTCTGGGTATTGCGCATATCGAATCCTGTTGACCTGGCGACCGGCATCATTCGCTGATGCCGCCGCCGTTTCAGGATCTGATAATATCGCTCTGTCGTAGCAGGTCTAATAGTTGGTGCACCAAATTTGTTACCAATTGTTCACCGTCGAGGTGAATTTCTGCCCTCTCCGGGGATTCATACACTGAATCGATCCCGGTAAAGTTGCGCAATTCCCCGGCCCGCGCCTTCTTGTACAGGCCCTTCGGATCCCGCGCTTCGCAGATCGCTAACGGCGTATCGACAAACACTTCGATAAAGCGCCCTTCCCCTATACGTTCGCGCACCATTTGTCGCTCTGCACGATGCGGAGATATAAACGCCGTCAATACAACCAGCCCGGCATCGACCATCAGCTTCGCCACTTCCCCCACGCGGCGAATGTTTTCTTTGCGGTCGTCGTCGCTGAAGCCAAGATCGCTGCACAGGCCGTGACGCACATTATCGCCATCCAGTAACCAGGTGCTCACGCCGAGCCGATGCAGCTCCTCTTCCAGCGCGCCGGCAATGGTTGATTTTCCCGAACCGGAAAGTCCCGTAAACCAGACCACTGCGCCTTTATGCCCATGCAGCGCTTCTCGATCTTTACGTGTTACCTTATGGTCATGCCAGACGACGTTTTCGTCATGTCGGGCCATTACTTGCCTCCCAGCAGGTCGCGAGCGTCCCAGTGCGGGAAGTGCTTGCGAATAAGCTGGTTCAGCTCAAGCTCAAACGCGCTGTACTGTGAAGCGCTCGCCTGAACCCGTTCATGGGGTTCATGAACCATACCTGCGCCAACGGTGACGTTGGTCAAACGGTCGATAAAGATCAGGCCCCCGGTAACCGGGTTATCCTGGTATTTATCCAGCACCAGCGGCTCGTCAAAAGTGAGATCGACCAGCCCGATGCCGTTCAGGGGCAGCGTTTCCACTTCGCGCTGGGTCAGGTTGTTGATATCCACCTGGTAGCGAACGCTATCAACGCGGGCGCGAGTTTTCTTACCGGCGATTTTAATGTCGTAGCTTTGGCCCGGGGTCAGCGCCTGCTCCGCCATCCATACCACATCGATGCTGGCGCTTTGTACTGCGGGCAGAGAAACTGCCGCATCGACCAGCAGATCGCCACGGCTGATATCAATTTCATCCTTCAGCACGAGGGTGATCGCTTCCCCGGCCGCCGCTTCTGGCAGATCGCCGTCGAAGGTGACGATGCGCGCAACGGTGGATTCCACTCCGGACGGGAGCACCTTAAGACGCTGCCCTACGCTCACGCTACCGGAGGCCACCGTCCCGGAAAATCCGCGGAAGTCGAGGTTCGGGCGGTTTACGTACTGTACCGGGAAGCGCAACGGCTGGCTTTCCACCACGCGCTGAATCTCAACGGTTTCCAGCACTTCCAGCAGCGTCGGACCGCTGTACCACGGCATTTTCTCACTCTGGCTGGCGACGTTGTCCCCTTCCAGGGCAGAAAGCGGAACAAAGCGAATGTCGAGATCGCCAGGCAGCTGCTCCGCAAAGGTCAGATACGCTTCGCGGATGGTGTTGAAAGTCTCTTCGCTAAACTCGACGAGATCCATTTTGTTCACCGCCACCACCAGGTGTTTGATCCCCAGCAGTGTCGAAATAAAGCTGTGACGACGGGTTTGATCGAGCACGCCTTTGCGGGCGTCGATCAGCAGGATCGCCAGTTCGCAGGTTGATGCACCGGTCGCCATATTACGGGTGTACTGCTCGTGCCCCGGCGTATCGGCGATAATAAACTTGCGCTTCTCGGTAGAGAAATAGCGATAGGCGACGTCGATGGTGATGCCCTGCTCGCGCTCGGCCTGCAGGCCATCCACCAGCAGCGCCAGATCCAATTTTTCGCCCTGCGTACCATGACGTTTGCTGTCATTATGCAGAGATGAGAGCTGATCTTCGTAAATCTGTCGGGTATCGTGCAGCAATCGACCAATCAACGTGCTTTTACCGTCATCAACGCTGCCGCAGGTCAGAAAGCGCAGCAGGCTTTTGTGCTGCTGGGCGTGCAGATAGGCTTCTACGCCGCCTTCATCAGCAATTTGTTGTGCAATCGTAGTGTTCATGGCGGCTCCTTAGAAATAACCCTGACGTTTCTTCAGCTCCATGGAGCCTGCCTGGTCGCGGTCAATCACGCGCCCCTGTCGTTCGCTGGTGGTTGACACCAGCATCTCTTCGATGATCTCCGGCAGCGTTTGCGCATTGGACTCCACCGCGCCGGTCAGCGGCCAGCAGCCAAGGGTACGGAAGCGCACCATCTGTTTTTTGATCATCTCGCCGGGCTGCAGATTAATGCGATCGTCATCGATCATCATCAGCATCCCGTCGCGCTCCAGCACCGGACGCTCTGCCGCCAGGTACAGCGGAACAATTTCAATATTTTCCAGATAGATGTACTGCCAGATATCCAGCTCGGTCCAGTTGGAGAGCGGGAACACGCGGATGCTTTCACCCTTGTTAATCTGGCCGTTATAGTTGTGCCACAGTTCCGGGCGCTGGTTTTTTGGGTCCCAGCGATGGAAGCGGTCGCGGAAGGAGTAAATACGCTCCTTGGCGCGAGATTTCTCTTCATCGCGACGCGCGCCGCCGAACGCGGCATCGAAGCCGTATTTGTTCAGCGCCTGCTTAAGGCCTTCAGTTTTCATGATATCGGTATGTTTGGCGCTGCCGTGAACGAACGGGTTAATCCCCATCGCCACCCCTTCCGGATTTTTATGCACCAGCAGTTCGCAGCCGTAGGCTTTAGCGGTACGGTCGCGGAACTCGTACATTTCGCGGAATTTCCAGCCGGTATCAACGTGCAGCAGCGGGAACGGCAGAGTTCCTGGATAAAACGCTTTACGCGCCAGATGCAGCATTACGCTGGAGTCTTTACCGATGGAATACATCATCACCGGGTTAGAGAATTCGGCGGCCACCTCACGAATAATATGGATGCTTTCCGCCTCCAGTTGCCGCAGGTGAGTAAGTCGTTTTTGGTCCATAACCGTTCCTTAAGCCAGATTTACTACAGAAGCCTTAAAGGCATCTGAGGATGAGGTGTGTTGAAACCAGGCAAGCTGATGATGTAATCGCACCACTTCGCCCACTACCAGCAGCGCGGGCATCGGGGCATCTTTCGCCAGGTTTTCGAGTTGTTGTAATGTGCCGGTCCGGGTTTGCTGATCGGCGCGAGTACCCCGCGAGATCACCGCCACCGGGGTGTCGCCCACGCGACCGTTAGCGATCAGCTGAGCGCTGATTTCCGCCGCTTTCAGGCTGCCCATATAAATCGCCAGGGTCTGGCCGCTTTGCGCCAGCCGAGTCCAGTTGAGCGGGGAGTTTTCCGCACCGAAGTGCCCGGTAATAAAAGTTGCGCTTTGCGCGTAATCGCGGTGGGTCAGCGGGATCCCGGCATAAGCCGTGGCACCAGCCGCTGCCGTCACGCCCGGGACAACCTGAAACGGAATACCGGCTTCAGCCGCAGCCTGCAGCTCTTCGCCGCCGCGCCCGAAAATAAACGGGTCGCCGCCTTTCAGGCGAATCACCGTATTGCCCGCTTTCGCCGCCTCTACCAGCATGCGGTTAATGTCCTGCTGCGGTACGGAGACGCCGGCGGCGCTTTTGCCCACGCAGATTGTCTCCGCGTCGCGACGCACCAGCTCGCGGACTTCCGGCGTGACCAGATTGTCGTAAAACACCACATCCGCCTGCTGGATAGCCTGCAGGCCGCGCAGGGTCAGCAATCCGGCATCGCCAGGCCCCGCGCCGACGAGGATAATTTCACCGAGCCGCTTTTCCGGCTGTCGGAGCTCATCTTCCAGCGCCTTTTCCGCTTCGGCTTTATTGCCCGCCAGCATCAGGCTGGCAAAGCGGCCGGTAAACACGCGTTCCCAAAAACGACGGCGTTCGGCAGTGGTTTTCAGATGGGTTTTAATATGATGACGCCAGTAGCTCGCCGTTTCGGCCAGCCGCCCCAGGTTGGTGGGCAGCAGCGCTTCGATTTTTTCGCGCAAAATTCGCGACAGCACCGGCGCTTTGCCGCTGGAAGAGATAGCCACCAGCAGCGGAGAACGATCGACGATTGACGGGAAAACAAACGAGCACAGCGCCTGATTATCAACCACGTTGACCAGCCGGTAGCGCGCGTTGGCCGCGGCATAAACGCGCTGGTTCAGCGCGTCATCTTCGGTAGCGGCAATCACCAGGAATACGTTATCAAGCTGCTGCTCTTCAAATTCGGTGGCCCGCCACTGAATTTCCTGACGCTCAACCTTGTCGGCAAGTTCCGGAATTAGCGCGTCGGCGACAATCTGTACCTTCGCTTCAGCACGCAGCAGAAAGGTAATCTTGCGCGCGGCAATCTCGCCGCCGCCGATCACCAGTACGGGTCTCTCTTTCACTTCGGCAAATATTGGCAAGTATTCCACTGCGCAACAACTCTCTTACAATCAGCAATAGAGCGACTATAGGGTGCGGTTTAGAGCAAATGAAATTACGAAATGGAATGAGTTGTGACTCAAAAGAATAACGGCCTGGAAAAGCTAATATCAAAAAGTGCTTAACACGCGGTTTTTCCACCATTTAAGAGCGATTGAAATTGTTTAACCCCGATCACAGTTTCATACTACGCGGGTGAAATTGTTTTAAGTGCTAAAGGACCCCCCCTATGTTTTCCGCATTGTGCCGTCGCCTGCTTCCCCTGGCGTTGAGCGCAGGTTTTGTCTTCACCGCCGCCCCGGCAATAAGCGCTCTGGGCGACACCGCCAATGCTCAGGCTCGTCACATCGCTACCTTTTTTCCCGGAAGAATGACCGGTTCGCCCGCCGAGATGCTGTCGGCTGATTATTTGCGTCAGCAGTTCACGCAAATGGGCTACGAGAGCGATATTCGCAGTTTTAATACCCGATACATTTACACCAACAACGATAATCGCAAAAACTGGCAAAACGTCACCGGCAGCACGGTTATCGCCGCGCATGAGGGGAAAGATCGCCAGCAAATCATCATCATGGCCCATCTCGATACCTACGCGCCGCAGACCGATGCCGATATAGAAAATAACCTCGGCGGCCTGACGCTGCAGGGCATCGATGACAACGCCCTCGGTCTGGGGGTCATGCTGGAACTTGCTGAGCAGTTAAAGAATATCCCTACGCGTTATGGTATTCGCTTCGTCGCCACCAGCGGTGAAGAAGAGGGTCGTCTGGGTGCGCAGAATATGCTTAAGCGTATGAGCGACGCGGAGAAGAAAAATACCCTATTGGTCATTAACCTCGATAATCTGGTGGTGGGCGATAAGCTCTATTTTAATAGCGGCCGCAGCACGCCATCCTCGGTACGCAAGCTCACCCGCGACCGGGCGCTGGCTATCGCTCGTAGTAAAGGTATTAGCGCCGCCAGCAATCCTGGCCTGAATCCTGACTATCCAAAAGGGACCGGCTGCTGTAATGATGCCAGCGTGTTTGACGAAGCCGGGATCCCGGTATTGACCGTCGAAGCCACCAACTGGTCTCTGGGACGCAAAGATGGCTACCAGCAGCGCGCCAAATCTCGTTCGTTCCCGGACGGTACCAGCTGGCACAACGTTCAGCTGGATAACCAGCAGTATATTGATAAAGCCCTGCCGGGCCGTATTGCTCAGCGCAGCCGCGATGTGATGAGGGTTATGCTGCCGCTGGTGAAAGAGCTGGCGAAGGCGGAGAAGAGACCCGCCTCAAAATAGACTAACGATAAAATGCGGCAACAAGGACTGTCGCCATGATGCGTTTTCATTTTTTAATACCGTTGTTCCTGCTACTGGCTGTCAGCATGCGCTCCATCGCCGACAGCCAGGTTTATATCTGGGGAGCTGAAAAAACGCTGCCCCGAACCTGTTCAGATAACAAATACGCCACCACTGACCTCTCACCTCTGTCAAATTATACCTGAGGTGAATGGAGTATTTCGGAGTCCCATAAGTCGTTGAGCGCATTTGCGATGCGCTCGCGCCTGGCCGTTTCCGTTGCCTGCTGGCGCTGTTTAACCAGGGGTTTAAGCTGCGCGATAAACTCATGCGTGGGCGCTGGCAGACTGCTTTCGTCAACGGGAATTTCTTGCCCGGTATCACGGTTAAAGACCTTTACACCGTAGGTTGGCACATGAGCAAAAATGGCCTTATCCTGCAGCGCCTCGCTAATACCTGACATCGTTTGCCCATCAAAGCGCAGCTGGACGGCCTTGCTCCACTTATCGCCAAAATAGATCATTCTGGATAAAAAGTAGCTGCCAAAAGGCTCTCTGACGCCGCTTTCCGAGTGCATAAACCAGGCCCGGGAATCATGGATATAGTTATCATACAGATTGATCAGCCCGCTGATTTTATCGTTCTGCTCTCGTTTCAACAGGCACGGCTCAATATGCTGACGGAATCTGTACTCGCCCGCCTGCTTAAATCGCAGATATTCATAGGCTTCATTCTGATGGGTATAAAAGTAGGCCGCCTGGGCGAGCAGTGGATCCAGTATCTGTAGATTTGCCGCCGTCGTGCTTATCTCCCATGAAAAGCCAGTTTCGGCACTTGCGGCAATAGTGCAGGTGGCCGAATCGATCGCCCCCTGCGCTTTCTGCTTCATCGCCGGTTTAAACAGCGCCTGGGGGCGAGCTTTACGCATGTAGTCCGCCGCAAACTCGGTGGCGGCTTCCCAAAGCTGACCGCGGGCGTTGTTGGCATCGAACAACGGTTGCCCAACAAGCTCCGGGCCAGGGAACCAATTTTCATCGCCCCTGTGTCTGGACGCCTCTTTATTACGCGCCTGCGCTATCGCCTCAGCTTTGCATTGCAAAAGCGACCACTCACGGGCAAGGGCGCGCTGCGCCTGTTGGCTGAACCCTGCCGCATACGGCTGGGCGGTAATCTCCGGGTGCTGGGGCGCATGCTGGAAGAAGGGCTGCGACGTGAGATTTATTGGCGATGTCCTGGGCGAAGCAAAACGTGCGATACGCCAGCCGGTCATCCAGATCATTTCCGCTTCCAGCATCTCTTCCAGACAGACTGACTCAAAACGAAACGGCGCGTAGATAGCATCGTCAGACAGCGGATCCTCCTGCTGATTGTCAAGGGAGAGGGTCGATCGCCAGTTGTTAAAGGTGTCTACCAGTCCGGGATAAAAATCAAATTCCCCAACTGAAGCAAAACTCATTTCCCGAAAGATATACATTTGCCTGAAATCCGGGAGCAACAGGGCAAAAACATCAGGATGAAACGACAGCGGCGCCCCGGCATCCATCGCGGCCGCATACATATCATGCAGAGTAATTTGCGATAACAGATCGCCCGCACCGCCCCGGCCCTTGCCCTGATCCCCACAGGGGTATCCCCCGCCAACGTCGGAGTGCATACCGGGGTAGACCACTTCCTGAGTCTGGGATAAATAGCTGCCTGCGGCGGTACGGATGGAGTCCAGCGAAAATGCCTGGCGCTGCTCGTGAGCCGCCACCAGATGATAGCAGCGTTTGATTAACCCCGACTGCGTCAGCGGCTGCGTCTGTTTCGCCCAGCCGTTGTGACCGGTAAAACCCGGAACCACATTGGCAATTCCCACTGCCGGCACGGTATCAAAGAGGCCTAAAAATTCCACCGAAACCTTCACGCCGAGCAGCGTTCCTGCCGGGAAACCGAGTAGCCCTTCGGCCAGCGCCTCATCCAGCCAGCTGACAAAAGCGCGGGCTTCTGCCGCGCCGCGGGAAAAACCGTACACAAACAGCTTTATCGCTGCCGTCTTACACTGCGCGCGCACGAATTTTTCCTGCACCAGCCTTAAGAGTTGTTCAAACATACGCAGCCGCATCCGCATCTGACCAGGCATTGTCTTCCGCGAGTCCAGATAGGCCTGGTTTACTTTTTCACGGTTGTAAGACATCGCCGCGCTGCCCGCGAATAACCCCAGTTCCACAGCCGCCGGAGTGCTGGAGCTGTTCATCGCCTGAACCGCCCTTTTCATTATGCCGTTGCCGAGGAAATTTTTTGTCACGGTATGGTTCAGGGCATTACACAGCTGCACCATCCCCCAGTTGATACGGTCCTCGCCGCCGACAGCAAACTGCAGTCCCGACGAATAATAGTCATAGGAGCCAATCTGCGGAAAAGGCGTACCGACGCCGGGAATATAGAAGGCGTAAAATCCACGCTCATTTGCCATGAGATCATCAGGCGCGCAGGCACGGTATAGTTTTGCCACGTTCGACGGGTGCGGCGGCGTGCTGGCGGTATCTTTTAGCGCATTATTATTGGTACCGTCAAAAAACAGGCTGATATGCAGGCTCTTACAGCAGGGGCTGCTTTTTTGCCGGCGGGACTCCTGGCGAAATAATGCCTCCTCCCTGTCGATTTTGATTATATTGGCGTTGACCTGCCGCTGGCTTAAAAGCAACCGGCCCTCTTTCGGAAAAGCGGGAGGAACCCAGCACGGATCGCCCGTAGTGGTAAGCTGATGATTGCCAAAATGTTTCTTAAAAGATTCGGTTATTGGGGACATTGGGCAGGCTCCGACTGACGGTAGGGATCTTTTATCGGGTGATCAGGATGGGTCGGCCCGTGGCAGGTGGCCGTTACTTTAATCTGCTGACAGGGCAAGAAATGCACCTGCAGGCCGCAGGAATCTTCATATTCGGGAATAGTGGCCACCGCTTTATAGTGGCGATAATTTGCTTCATGAGCTTTCGCATAATCACGAAATTCTTTTGTTCCCATTGGGGGCATATTTTTGGGAAACGGGTCAGGATCCACCTCCCACTCCACTACCACCTGCATATTGGGCCGCCATTTTTCCGGCAGCGATATGCAGCAGGTAACCCCCCCGGCGTGTCCCCGGTAGCCGTTGACGGAGAACCAGTTGATATTCGTGCCTGCCATATGGTTATAGCCCAGCAGATTAGCCGCCACGTAGCTGGTCTTCCCGCTGCCGCGCGGTGCTTCTTTTTCTGCCGGATCACAGCCCAGCAGTAAAAAACATAACAGCGGCACTGCTTTAACTATTCCCTGCATAGTATGAACTCCGTTTCATGTCACACTGAAGGCGCAGCCTCTGCTGCGGTTAATAATGCACAGCTCACAACAATAAAATCATGGCGTTTCTGGCGGGCACTGGCCAGGCTCCGGCAGATCGAAAGGTTCTTTAATCGGGTGGTCAGGATGAGTCGGCCCGTGGCAGGTGGCCGTTACTTTAATCTGCTGACAGGGCAAGAAATGCACCTGCAGGCCGCAGGAATCTTCATATTCGGGAATAGTGGCCACCGCTTTATAATGGCGATAGTTAGCCCTGTGTTTTTCTATATATTCATCATACTTAGGGTCGCTGAATCTGGGGATATCCTTCGGAAACGGGTCAGGATCCACCTCCCACTCCACTGCCACCTGCATATTGGGCCGCCATTTTTCCGGCAGCGATATGCAGCAGGTAAACCCCCCGGCGTGTCCCCGGTAGCCGTTGACGGAGAACCAGTTGATATTCGTGCCTGCCATATGGTTATAGCCCAGCAGATTAGCCGCCACGTAGCTGGTCTTCCCGCTGCCGCGCGGTGCTTCTTTTTCTGCCGGATCACAGCCCGGCAGTAAAAAACATAACAGCGGCACTGCTTTAACTATTCCCTGCATAGTATGAACTCCGTTTCATGTCACACTGAAGGCGCAGCCTCTGCTGCGGTTAATAATGCACAGCTCACAACAATAAAATCATGGTGTTTCTGGCGGGCACTGGGCAGGCTCCGGCAGATCGAAAGGTTCTTTAATCGGGTGGTCAGGATGAGTCGGCCCGTGGCAGGTGGCCGTTACTTTAATCTGCTGACAGGGCAAGAAATGCACCTGCAGGCCGCAGGAATCTTCATATTCGGGAATAGTGGCCACCGCTTTATACTGACGAAAGGTAGCCTTATATTTTTCCATATAATGTTCATAGTTTGGATCATAGAAGTGGGGGAGATCCTTCGGAAACGGGTTAGGGTTAACCTCCCACTCCACTGCCACCTGCATATTGGGCCGCCATTTTTCCGGCAGCGATATGCAGCAGGTAAACCCCCCGGCGTGCCCCCGATAGCCGTTGACGGAGAACCAGTTGATATTCGTGCCTGCCATATGGTTATAGCCCAGCAGATTAGCCGCCACGTAGCTGGTCTTCCCGCTGCCGCGCGGTGCTTCTTTTTCTGCCGGATCACAGCCCAGCAGTAAAAAACATAACAGCTGCGCTGCTTTAACTATTTCCTGCATAGTACGAACTCCGTTTCATGTCATACCTATCCCGTGTGTATCCTTCACCGTCTCCACGGCTTACATCCGCCAGAAAAGATCCTTCTGCCATTGCAGAAGCGCCAGTCATAATTGCGCTTGCTGGCCAACCTGCAGGTGAGAAAGGGCATTTACTGTCCCTCTGGCAGGGCTGCGTACCCTTCTCTGGCCAATGAAAGCACGCCACTACAATCCACGTAACCGATCCGGTGGGTTTTGTTAGTACGATTCGACAAAATCTTTAGATATGCCCGGAAAGCTCATCCCTGACAGTATCCACCCGCCGCCGAAAACAACATGCGCAGCAAACGTTTTACGCAATAACCAGAGAGCAAATAGCACGCAAAAATCCGGATGCAGATGGTAAATCAATAAAACGCGCGCAGGCATTGTATGCCGCTGGAAATGCGTCTGGAACCAAAACGCAGTGACGGTAGAGCGAACTGCAGAAGCGGTGATAGTTATAGCGTGATGGTTCAGGTAAATCATATTTATAACCATTTCCTGTGAGGCAGCCATACGATCTGCCTGGGTAGTCGATATCGCACTGCGTTCCATTTTTAATAATCAGTAACCTTTCCGCGCTATCCTTAAGTTTCTCGTTTCTGTTTTCGACGGCCCAATTTTTTCCTGGTTCACTCGTAAATAATCATTAATTTATCGCGTATGATGAGAGAACATTCCTTGATAATCCCTTCAATTTACGCAGAAAATTGTTCTGTCGTTTGCTTTTCTGATGTCTTCTCGGTTGAGGGAAAGTACTACTTTCTTGAGAACAGGCAGTTCCCGGTTCATCTACCAGAATACCGCAAAAAAGTTTGAAAATTCTTTGATATTTACTGATGAGGTTTTTTCTGAAAGAAACTGCATCAGATAGCATGTCGAATGCAAACTCGTCCGTACCAGATTGCTGAATGGAATGTTCATCTTCGAGATATATACATCGTTTACCGGCACTTTTGGCGTAACAGCGTTCAATTCCCCCTTCAAGGGAGATATAATAATTGCCTTTTATAACTATTTCCTTTTCAAAGAACATGACGCTACCTTGCGCTTTATTTAAGATAAAGATCCCCAGCAGACATAAATACGGAGAGGCATAAGCAAGGCGTTCAGAAAAACATTACGGTATTCATATGGTGAAAGAAAATGTGAAATTTATTCGTTCTGCATTCGCCCCGAAGGAAAAAATATAAATATAATTCGTAGTCTGTGTCAAGCCGGGAAGAAACGAGAAATTAGCGCGTAGCGGATAATTATTAGATAAGCTCGTAATAAAACATGAATCACTTACGTTGTTCATCCATGCCGGCTACACGACTAAGAATAAGAATATATGAATCAATAATGAATTCATAAAATGAGATTCTTAGTTGCAGCAAAACCCAGGAAAGCCCCGGCTTGTGTTGAACACGGGCCGCAGAAAATTGAGTCGAATCCCGGCAGCTTATCTTTCGGCCTTACCATGCCAGTTTCAGCACCCGGTTGTGTTGAAGGAGCTACGGTTATGCCTAAAATACGGTGCAGCTCAGCCGATTAAGCGGTCACAGCACCTTTTACTGTTGATTTTTCTGGGATGGCGGAATTCAGGAGCGTGACGGCCAGCATGCCCTGGCCATCGCTAAACAGAGTTCAGCTATTTTACCCCGCTTTTATGGGATTACGCAGGGCAGCGCCGGGACTCATATTAACCTTCGTGCAACCCGCACTCTCTTTTCAGGCCAAAGAAGCGCGTTTCTTCCTCCGCCATCCCCGGCTCCCATTTGCGCGTGGTGTGGGTATCTCCTACCGACAAATAGCCCTGATCCCAAAGCGGATGATATTTCAGGCCGTGCTTTTGCAGATACTGGTAAACCGTGCGGTTATCCCAGTCGATGATCGGCAGCACCTTAAACACGCCGCGCTGGATCGCCAGCACCGGTAAGTGGGCGCGACTGCCGGATTGCTCGCGGCGCAGGCCCGCAAACCAGGTTTGCGCGTTCAGCTCTTTCAGTGCCCGGTTCATCGGCTCAACCTTGTTGATGTCATTATATTTTTCAATGCCCTCAACGCCCTGCTCCCACAGTTTACCGTAGCGCGCTTCCTGCCATGCGGCGCTCTCCTTCGCCCGATAGACCTTCAGGTTCAGGTTGAGTTTGTCCGTTAACTCATCGATAAACTGGTAGGTTTCGGGAAACAGATAGCCGGTATCGGTCAGAATTACCGGGATATCCGGGCGCACCTGATTGACCAGATGCAGGCTCACCGCCGCCTGAATACCAAAGCTCGAAGAGAGCACGTATTCCCCCGGCAGATTTTCCAGCGCCCACGCAACGCGCGCTTCCGCGCTCAGCTTTTCCAGCTGACTATTGGTTTCCGCTAGCTGTAAAACGCGATCGACCTTCGGTAATGCGTTCAGCGCGTTTAAATCGAGTACGGACATAAGAACCTCATTTGCCTGTTTTTGCCGGGGGCCCTGCGTTTACCCGGTCGACAAGACCGCAGGCCCGGTAAGCGAAACGCCACCGGGCAGCGGGTGTTATTCCCAGAAATCCCGGGCAGGATCGAGCACCGGACGAATAATGCCCGCACGCACCGTAAAGTCGCCGAAGCCTTCACCCGCTTCGCGCTCTTTCGCCCAGCGCCCTACCAGTTCGTCGATTGAGTCGAGAATTTCCGACTCGGTAATGTTTTCCCGGTACATGCGCGGAATCCGCGTCCCGCTACGGTTGCCGCCAAGGTGCAGGTTGTAGCGGCCCGGCGCTTTACCCACCAGGCCCACTTCCGCCAGCATCGCGCGACCGCAGCCGTTCGGGCAACCGGTGACGCGGGTAACGATATGCTCGTCGCCAACGCCATGTTTGCTCATCACCGCCTCGACTTTATCGATGAATGACGGGAGGAAGCGCTCGGCTTCCGCCATCGCCAGCGGGCAGGTCGGGAATGAGACGCAAGCCATCGAATTTTCGCGCTGCGGCGTAACGGCGTTCATCAGGCCGTGCTCGCGGGCCAGCTTCTCGATCTTCGCCTTCTGATCTTCCGGTACGCTGGCAATAATCAGATTCTGATTTGCCGTAATACGGAATTCGCCCTTATGGATCTTCGCGATCTTCAGCAGACCCGTTTTCAGCGGGCGGCCCGGATAATCAAGGATACGTCCGTTTTCAATAAACAGCGTCAGATGCCAGTTATTGTCGATACCTTTCACCCAGCCGATACGATCGCCGCGACCGGTGAACTCGTATGGACGAATCGGTTCAAACTTGATGCCCGCCCGACGCTCCACTTCTGCTTTAAAGGTCTCAACGCCAACGCGCTCCAGGGTGTATTTGGTTTTCGCATTTTTACGGTCGGTACGGTTGCCCCAGTCGCGCTGGGTCGTCACCACCGCTTCCGCTACCGCCAGGGTATGCTCCAGCGGCAGATAGCCAAACTCGCTCGCCGTACGAGCGTAGGTTTTCTTATTGCCGTGCTCAATCGATAAACCGCCGCCCACCAGCAGATTAAAGCCCACCAGCTTGCCGTTTTCAGCAATAGCCACGAAGTTCATATCGTTCGCGTGCAGATCGATATCGTTCTGCGGCGGGATCACCACGGTCGTTTTGAACTTACGCGGCAGATAGGTCTGGCCGAGGATCGGTTCTTCATCGGTGGTGGCGACTTTCTTTTGATCCAGCCAGATCTCAGCATAGGCGCGAGTGCGCGGCAGCAGGTGCTCGGAGATCTTCTTCGCCCATTCATAAGCTTCGGCGTGCAGCTGAGACTCGTTCGGGTTGGACGTACAGAGCACGTTACGGTTCATGTCATTAGCGGTGGCCAACGCATCCAGTCCGACCGAATGCAGCATCTGGTGCACCGGCTTGACGTTCTTTTTCAGAATGCCGTGAAACTGGAAGGTCTGACGGTTGGTCAGACGGATACTGCCGTAGATGGTGTTATCGGCGGCGAATTTATCGATCGCCTGCCACTGTTTGGTGGTGATCACCCCGCCCGGCAGGCGGCAGCGCAGCAGCATCGCGTGACGCGGCTCCAGCTTCTGCGCCGCACGTTCGGCGCGAATATCGCGGTCATCCTGCTGATACATACCGTGAAAACGGATCAGCAGAAAGTTATCGCCTTTAAAACCGCCGGTCAGGCCGTCATTCAAATCTTCCGCAATGGTGCCGCGCAGGTAGTTGCTTTCGAGCTTCATGCGCTCGGCGTCAGTCAGTTTACCTTCGACCACCAGCGGGCCTGGATGTTTTTCGCTCATTAATAGACATCTCGCTGATAACGGCGCTCTACGCGCAGCTCACTTAAAAATTCGTCCGCCGCTTCGGCGTCCATCGCGCCGTATTCGGCAATCACTTCCAGTAACGTCTGCTCAACGTCTTTTGCCATACGATTGGCATCGCCGCAGACATAAATATGGGCACCGTCGTTAATCCAGCGCCACAGTTCGGCTCCCTGCTCGCGCAGTTTGTCCTGAACGTAGACTTTTTGTTGTTGATCGCGGGACCAGGCCAGGTCGATGCGGCTCAGCACGCCTTCTTTGACGTAGCTCTGCCACTCCACCTGATAGAGGAAATCTTCAGTAAAGTGCGGATTGCCGAAGAACAGCCAGTTCTTACCCTCTGCGCCTTCCGCCGCGCGCTGCTGCATAAACGCGCGGAAAGGCGCGATGCCGGTACCGGGACCAATCATGATCACCGGCGTTTCCGGGTTCGCAGGCAAACGGAAGTTATCGTTATGCTCGATAAAAACGCGAACTTCGCCGTCTTCTTCGACGCGGTCGGCCAGGAAACTGGAAGCGCCGCCGGCACGAGCGCGACCTTCAATATCATAACGCACTACGCCAACGGTGACGTGGACTTCGCTTTCCACTTCCGCCTGCGAAGAGGCGATCGAGTAGAGCCGCGGCGTCAACGGGCGCAGCAGGTCAACCAGCGCCTGGGCATCCAGCTGCGCCGGCGAGAAACGCACCATGTCGACGATCGGCGTGGTTGCGGCGTAGTGCTGGAGCTGTGCCTTATCGCCCACCAGCGGCAGTAAAGACTCGCTGCGGGTTAAGGTGGCGTAGTTTTCCACGATATTGCCGGTGTTGACCGTCAGCTCAAAATGCCATTCCAGCGCTTCAGCAAGCGGTAGCGTTTTGCCGTCGACCGTGACCGGTTCCGTACCTGTTAGCCAGAGCAGCTCCACCAGCTCCTTCACCAGCGCCGGATCGTTCTGATACCAGACGCCCAGCGCATCGCCCGGCTGATAGCGCAGGCCGGAGTCGCCGAGGTCGATTTCAATATGGCGCACATCCTTTTCTGAATCACGGCCGGTGATTTTCTGATTCACCGCCAGCGTCGCAGTCAGCGGCGCCTCTTTGGTATACGGGCTGGTGTGGATTTCATTCACCGCCCCGCTGGTAACCAGCTGAGACGGAGAAGCAGCAGGCGCGCGCGCTTTCAGCACCTCAACCACGCGGGCGCGCCATTCGGCAGCGGCGGTCTGATACTCCACATCAGCGTCAACCCGATCCAGCAGGCGTTCACCGCCCAGCTCGGCCAGCTTGTTATCAAAATCCTTGCCGGACTGGCAGAAGAATTCATAGGAGGTATCGCCGAGGCCAAACACGGCAAATGCCGTATCGGTCAGCTTGGGCGCTTTCTTCGAGAACAGGAACTTATGCAGTGCGACGGCTTCTTCCGGCGGCTCACCTTCGCCTTGTGTTGACGTCACGACGACCAGCAGTTTTTCGGTGGCAATTTGTTTAAATTTATAGTCGCCTGCGTTAATCAGCTTCACATTCAGCTGCGCCGCCTGTAGATCGTCACGCAGCGCTTCAGCGATGCGGCGGGCATTGCCGGTTTGCGAGGCCGAAATCAGCGTGATGGACGGCACTTCAGCCGCCTGGGCTGGCGCAACAACCGCCGCGCCGGGCTGCTGATTCAGCATCCCCCAAAAATAGCCGGAAACCCAGGCTAGCTGGGTAGGCGTGAAGTCAGTCGTGGCCGCCTGAAGGCGCGCCATTTGCTCCGGACTCAGCGGTAGCAAATTGAAAGGTGGGGCCTGTGTCGTCATGCGTCGTTATGTTCCAGTAAGCAAAGCTGTGATTCACGCCCTGTCAGCGTGATAAAACAGAAGAGAATAGAAGGTTAACGGCGCAGATAGTAACAATTAAAGAAGGGATGGAAATAACAAATAACCAAATGGACTAACCTGTTTTAGTTATAGTTATTAACAACAAAATCGATTAAATAAGCTGCTGTAATATAAAGATATAATTCCCATAAACCGCATGGATATGTCCATTTTGTGTTCAGGACCGTTTTAGTTAATGATAAAAAATGTACTTTCCGGTACCCTACGGCGGTTTTTTTGCCATATTGAGAATAAAAGATGTCCACCACGCTGTTTAAAGATTTCACTTTCGAAGCCGCTCACCGCCTGCCGCACGTACCGGAAGGCCACAAGTGCGGACGCCTGCACGGTCACTCTTTTATGGTGCGCCTGGAGATTACCGGTGAAGTCGATCCCCATACCGGGTGGATCATGGATTTCGCCGAGCTCAAAGCCGCATTCAAACCCACCTACGATCGCCTGGATCACTACTATCTGAACGATATTCCGGGACTTTCCAATCCTACCAGCGAAGTCCTGGCAAAATGGATCTGGGAGCAGATGAAGCCTTTGGTTCCGCTACTCAGCGCGGTGATGATCAAAGAAACCTGCACGGCGGGCTGCGTCTATCGCGGCGAGTGATCCCTTTCGCCATCGCGTAGGTCGCCTGTTAGCGGCGCGCGATGGCCTTTTCGCCTCTCGCCGTTTCTCGCCTCGCCTGGGCTAGTTCGCGGCTAGCGCACCAGATAACCGCCATCTACCGCCAGGATATGGCCATTCACGTAATCCGAGGCCCGGCTGGCCAGGAAGACGACTGCGCCCATCAGATCCTGCGCCTCACCCCAGCGGCCGGCCGGAATATGCGCCAGGACGCGCCTGTTTTCCTTAGGCGTGTTGCGGACGATCGCCGTCATGTCGGTCTCATAATAGCCGGGGGCAATACCGTTAACCTGAATGTTATATGGACCGAGCTCTTCACAATAGGCTTTGGTTAACCCCGCGAGGGCATGTTTGGTTGCTGCATAAGCCGGCGACCAGCTGCCGCCTAAATAAGAAAACACCGAACAGATATTGATAATTTTGCCACCGCGGCGGGGAACCATTATTTTCGCCGCCTCATGGCTGAGCTCGAAAGCCGCCGTCAGGTTGGTCTCAATCATCGGGTCCCAGTCGGCGCGGCCAAAGCGCAGGACCTTATTCAAACGACAAATACCGGCATTGTTCACCAGGATATCGACCGTGCCGAAACGCTGGCAGCAGGCGGCGATAATGCGCTGCGGCATGCCGTTGTCGGTAATATTCGCCAGCATGAACTCCACTTCAGCGCCCTGCTGCTCAATGCGTTCACGGGTTTGCGCATTATTGACGCGTCGTCCGGGAATAAACAGATTGGCTCCCGCCGTGGCCAGAGCAAGGGCAAGAGCCTGCCCCAGTCCGCTATTCCCCCCGGTGACGATGGCGGTTTTCCCTTTGAGGGAGAAGAACTCCATAGAAAAAGCATGGGATGGCTCAATTGGCTGCATGTTTAACTCGATCCTTAAGTCAACATATCGACAGCGCGCCGGGGCGGCTGATGTACGAATCGATTATACCACCGCAGGTATGAGCGGGAATCTTAACTAGTACGCTGAAGCGAGGGGGCTTGATGAATTCATATATGAATAAAGTGCTTGCCGGACAGCTATCAGCCAGCCCGGCAAAAAAGAAGGGATCAGGCGATGTTCAGATACTTATGCGTCTGCATAGATAAACGCCAGTTGCGCGCGATGCAGGTTTCGATGCACAGGCGCGTCGCGTCCTCTTTCTGGCTAATTGGCTGCAGCGCGATGATGCGCGGCTTGTCGTCAGCCAGCGTCTCCAGCAGTTCATCGAGCGCTTCGATATCGCGCACGCGTCCAACAGGATGTTTTATTTCATCAGCTCGCTGCAGCGCCTGAGAAAGGACATCATAGCCGCCGCGCATATTCACCTTCGGCGATACCGTCACCCAGGTATGAGGCGTACAGCGAACTTCGTGAGTGCCGCTGGTTTCAATCTGGCAGCTAAAGCCGTTTTGCTCCAGCAGTAAGGTCAGCGGCGTTAAATCATGAATACAGGGTTCGCCGCCGGTAATCACCACGTGACGAGCAGTCCAGCCCTGACGCCCGATGATGGCCAGCAGATCTTCGCTACTTGCCGGGCCCCATTTATCGCTCTCTTTGGTTTTTGCCAGAATGCTGAACAGAGAGACTTCTCGATCGGCAAGTTTATCCCAGGTATGTTTGGTATCGCACCAGGCGCAACCAACCGGGCATCCCTGTAAACGAATAAAAATGGCGGGAACGCCGGTGAAGTAACCTTCGCCTTGCAAGGTCTGGAACATCTCGTTAATCGGGTACTGCATAATCATCTCTGTATTGGGTTAAGAGCGCGCATTATCGCAGATTTACTCGCGCAGATCTTGTCCTGCGCTGCGCCGCGTGGTGGGTAAGCCTAATCCTTATTGATAAACGTCCGTCAGTTGGTCGATATCCCTATCCAGGGGCGGCTGATTTAACTAGCCTGATAATAATAAGGCTACTATTAAGCGGCATAGCAGAAATTTTTGGTGTAACAAAACATGTATCACCCTGAAAGCCAAAAATAAAAATAAAAAATTTAAAAATAATAAATTTCAATGATGTACAAATGGATACACGAAATAATGAATTTATTGCCATAGCTAAGGGTCAAATTCGATCCACGACGTAAAACAACCTTAAAATAACCTTAATAAACCGTATGTTATGATCTTCACCCATTTAATATCCGTTTAATTTTTCGCGCCTAGAATCCAGTCCTCCAACCATAATGAGACTGCATTCATGAATACATTATTAATTACTGGCGCGACCGGATTTCTCGGTGGAGCAGTGTTAGAAAGCATTCTGAATAAAAAGAATGCGCCTAATCTATTACTGTTAGTTCGTGCAGATAATAGTGTAGCTGCCGTAGAGCGGGTAAAGGAAAATCTGCGAAAATTCAATATTAGCGAAGAGAGACTAACGGCCCTGACGCCAGGCAACATTCTGCTGGGGGATCTGGCCAATCCGCAGCCCTTTCTCGACGACCCGCGCCTGAATCAGGTTACCCACGTGCTCAACTGCGCCGCCGTCGCCTCATTTGGTAACAACCCGCTTATCTGGAAGGTCAACGTCGAAGGTACGCTGCAGTTTGCCCGGCGGATGGCTCAGGTCAGCCGCCTTGAGCGCTTTCTGCACGTCGGCACCGCGATGTCCTGCTCGCCAGACCCCGATTCTCTGGTAGCGGAAAGCACAGCGTTTCGTGAACGCGCTGCGCATCTGGTCGAGTACACGCACTCTAAATCAATGATTGAGCGTCTCATGCGGCAGGAATGCTCAACCCTACCGCTGGCGATCGCCCGTCCCTCTATTGTTGTTGGCCACACTCATCACGGCTGTCAGCCCTCCAGCAGTATTTTCTGGGTATTCAGCATGGGGCTGATGCTGCAAAAATTTATGTGTTCGATGGAAGACCGCATTGATGTGATCCCCGTCGATTACTGTGCCGATGCGCTGCTGATGCTGCTTGTCAGCCCGCTGGCGCGCGGAGAAGTGGTGCATATTTCTGCGGGGGAAGAAAACAGCGTAAGGTTTGCGGATATCGATAACGCAATGGCCTCCGCCCTCGAACAGGCACCGGTCGGCGATAAATACGCGCAGGTCAGCTATGAAACGCTGGTCAAAATGCGTCGTGAGCTGAAGGCTATTTTTGGCCCCTGCAACGAACGGCTGATGCTAAAAGCCATGCGCCTTTACGGCGCCTTCGCCACGCTCAACGTACGATTCAGCAACGACAAGCTGCTCAGCATGGGTATGCCAAAACCGCCACGCTTTACCGATTACATTGACCGCTGCGTACAGACCACGCGCGGGCTTTCTATTCCGCAGCAAATGGCGGTAGATTTTAAGTAGCCACTTTTGTAGAGATAAAAAAAGCCAGCCCGTATGGACTGCACCCCAAAAGTTGGACACCCAACTGAGTAAGGTGCAGTTTTTTATG
>NZ_JBEAFR010000005.1:0-34323 GCF_040062315.1 Klebsiella sp. GW_Kp181 | reverse complement strand
TTTTTCTCTTCAACCAACCGGCTGTTTGTGTGAAGTGATTCACATCTGCCGTGTCGATGGAGGCGCATTATAGGGAGTTCCCGGGCATCCGCAATAGTTAAATTGCAGAAAAATGACTGACTGCTGCATTCCCCAGCAAAACCCCGCTTTATACCCTGTTACGCACAGAATTATCCACAGATGACGGGCGATACCCCAAAACAAAAGCCACGCCACCTCTCTATATAAGCCGTCGTTCAGGGCTAAAAAGAGAAAGATAAAAATTCGCGAGCGTTGCGCAAACGTTTTCGTTACAATGCCGCGCTATAACAAGGATGCCCGGTTGGGTGCGTTAGGTGAGTTTTTAGGCAAAAACTCACCTAACGCTCTCTGTAATATTCAAATCCTGGGGATTTAATACCATGCAACAACGTCGTCCAGTCCGCCGCGCCCTGCTCAGTGTTTCTGACAAGGCCGGTATCGTCGAATTCGCGCAGGCGCTTTCCGCTCGTGGTGTCGAGCTACTGTCTACGGGTGGTACCGCACGCCTGCTGGCTGAGAAAGGTCTGCCGGTTACCGAAGTCTCTGACTACACCGGTTTCCCGGAAATGATGGACGGACGCGTGAAGACTCTGCATCCGAAAGTTCACGGCGGCATTCTCGGCCGCCGCGGCCAGGATGACGGCATTATGGAACAACACGGTATCGCGCCTATTGATATGGTGGTTGTTAACCTGTATCCGTTTGCTCAAACCGTTGCCCGCGAGGGTTGCTCGCTGGAAGATGCGGTAGAAAACATTGATATCGGCGGCCCAACCATGGTTCGCTCGGCGGCGAAGAACCATAAAGACGTCGCCATCGTGGTGAAGAGCAGCGACTACGATGCCATTATTAAAGAGATGGATGCGAACGAAGGCTCCCTGACCCTCGACACCCGCTTCGACCTCGCCATTAAAGCATTCGAACACACCGCCGCCTACGACAGCATGATTGCCAACTACTTCGGCAGCATGGTTCCGGCCTATCACGGCGAGAGCAAAGAAGCCGCTGGCCGCTTCCCGCGCACCCTGAACCTGAACTTCATTAAGAAGCAGGATATGCGTTACGGTGAAAACAGCCACCAGCAGGCTGCCTTCTATATAGAAGAAGAAATCAAAGAAGCCTCTGTCGCCACGGCACAGCAGGTTCAGGGTAAAGCCCTCTCCTATAACAACATTGCCGACACCGATGCCGCGCTGGAATGCGTCAAAGAATTCAGTGAGCCGGCCTGCGTTATTGTGAAGCACGCCAACCCATGTGGCGTAGCGGTAAGCACCTCTATTCTGGATGCCTACGACCGCGCATACAAAACTGACCCGACCTCAGCCTTCGGCGGCATTATCGCGTTTAACCGCGAACTGGATGCCGAAACCGCGCAGGCCATCATCTCCCGCCAGTTCGTTGAAGTGATCATCGCACCGTCTGCGACGGAAGAGGCCCTGAAGATCACTGCTGCGAAACAGAACGTCCGCGTTCTGACCTGCGGTCAGTGGACGCAGCGCGTGCCGGGTCTGGACTTCAAACGCGTTAATGGCGGCCTGCTGGTTCAGGACCGCGATCTGGGTATGGTCACAGAAGGCGAACTGCGCGTGGTTACCAAACGCCAGCCGACCGAGCAGGAGCTGCGCGATGCGCTGTTCTGCTGGATCGTTGCGAAATTCGTTAAATCTAACGCCATTGTTTATGCCAAAGAGAACATGACCATCGGAATAGGCGCAGGTCAGATGAGCCGCGTTTACTCTGCAAAAATCGCCGGGATTAAAGCAGGCGATGAGGGACTGGAGGTGAAAGGTTCGGCAATGGCCTCCGACGCCTTCTTCCCGTTCCGCGACGGTATTGATGCCGCCGCTGCCGTTGGCGTGAGCTGCGTCATTCAGCCCGGCGGTTCTATTCGCGACGAAGAGGTGATTGCCGCCGCCGATGAGCACGGCATCGCGATGATCTTCACCGATATGCGCCACTTCCGCCATTAATTCACGGAGCAGACGATGAAAGTATTAGTTATTGGCAACGGCGGCCGCGAGCACGCCCTGGCCTGGAAAGCGGCGCAGTCGCCAAAAGTCGATACCGTTTTTGTCGCCCCGGGTAACGCGGGCACCGCCCTGGAACCAGCGTTGCAGAATGTGGCTATCGGCGTCACCGATATTCCGGCGCTGCTGAGCTTTGCTCAAAGCGAGAAAATTGATCTGACCATCGTTGGCCCGGAAGCGCCACTGGTGATTGGCGTTGTGGATGCGTTCCGCGCCGCGGGGCTGAAAATCTTCGGCCCAACGGAAGGCGCGGCGCAGCTGGAAGGCTCTAAAGCCTTCACCAAAGATTTTCTTGCCCGCCATAACATTCCGACAGCGGAATACCAGAACTTCACCGAAGTCGAGCCCGCGCTGGCATACCTGCGTGAGAAAGGCGCGCCCATCGTTATCAAGGCCGACGGCCTGGCCGCCGGCAAGGGCGTGATTGTCGCCATGACGCTGGAAGAAGCGGAAGCCGCCGTTCAAGACATGCTGGCAGGTAACGCCTTTGGCGACGCCGGGCACCGCATCGTCATTGAAGAGTTCCTCGACGGCGAAGAGGCGAGCTTTATCGTGATGGTCGACGGCGAGCACGTCCTGCCGATGGCCACCAGCCAGGATCATAAACGCGTGGGCAATGGCGATACCGGCCCGAACACGGGCGGTATGGGCGCTTACTCTCCGGCACCGGTGGTAACCGATGAGGTTCACCAGCGCACCATGGAACGCATTATCTGGCCAACCGTAAAAGGTATGGCAGCGGAGGGTAATACCTACACCGGTTTCCTCTATGCGGGCCTGATGATCGACAAACAGGGCAACCCGAAGGTAATCGAGTTCAACTGCCGCTTTGGCGATCCGGAAACCCAGCCGATCATGCTACGCATGAAATCGGATCTGGTGGATCTGTGCCTCGCCGCCTGCGACGGTAAGCTGAATGAGAAAACCTCCGAGTGGGACGAGCGCGCCTCGCTGGGCGTCGTGATCGCCGCCGGTGGTTATCCGGGCAACTACAGCACCGGCGATGAGATCCACGGCCTGCCGCTGGAAGAAACGGCAGACGGCAAGGTCTTCCACGCCGGCACCAGACTCGCTAATGACGATCGCGTGCTGACCAGCGGCGGCCGGGTACTCTGCGCCACCGCACTGGGTCGCACCGTTGCTGAAGCGCAAAAGCGCGCTTACGCCCTGATGAGCGATATCAGCTGGGACGGCAGCTTTAGCCGTAACGACATCGGCTGGCGCGCTATCGAACGTGAGCAAAACCGCTAACGGCTGAGCTTTGCCAGCAGCGTTTTGCGCGTAATGCCCAACTGACGGGCGGCTTCAGTTTTGTTGCCGCCCGTTTTTTCGAGCGCCGCGAGGATCGCTTCTTTCTCTACCTCCACCAGCGGCTGAATAACATCATCACCGTGCAACACGTCCGCAACTGGCGTACCGGCAATTGCCAGCGGCAGCTCGCGTTCGGAGATGTACTCTCCGGTCAGCAGGACCACCGCCCGCTCCACCGCATTTTCCAGCTCGCGAATATTACCCGGCCAGGCGTAGTGGATCAGCAAGTCCATCGCCTGTGGCGTAAATCCCTGTACTGCTTTACGGTTACGCTCGGCATACCGTTGCAGGAAATAGCGCGCCAGTTGGGGGATATCCTCCCTGCGATGACGCAGCGGCGGCATATCGATAGTCACGACGTTCAGGCGGTAGTAGAGATCCTGGCGAAAACGCCCGGCGCTGACCTCTTCGGCTAAATCCCGGTGGGTGGCGGCAATTAGCCGTACATCGACCGAAAGGGTCTGATTGCTGCCCACCCGCTGCACTTCACGCTCCTGAATCGCCCGCAGCAGACGCACCTGCATCAACGGCGAAATATCGCCAATTTCATCGAGGAAAAGCGTACCGCCGTCCGCTTCAACGAAGCGCCCCTCTCGCCGTTTGTCCGCGCCGGTAAAGGCGCCCTTCTCATGGCCAAACAGCTCCGACTCCAGCAACGACTCGTTGAGCGCGGCACAGTTGAGGATCACCAGCGGCCGGCGGCTGCGAGCGCTGCTGGCGTGCAGCGCCCGCGCGACCAGCTCTTTCCCTGTGCCCGACTCGCCGTGAATTAATACCGTCGCATCGGAGGGCGCAACCAGGGCGATATTGTTCAGCAGCGCCCGCATCGCCGGGCTATCCCCCACCATGCCAAACTGGGCGGCCGGGGTCCCGGCAACGGGAGACTCGCTCTGCCGGGTGTGAGCCAACGCCTCGGATAGCGTCAGCTGCAGCTTGTCAAAGTCCAGCGGCTTAATCAGGTAGTCCAGCGCACCGGATTTCAGCGCTTCCACAGCGGTGTCGACGCTGGAGTACGCTGTCATAATCAGAACGGGAATCGACGGATTCAAGGTTTTGATCTCTTTCAGCGTTTCGATGCCATCCATCTCCGCCATGCGGATGTCGCATAGCACCAGATCAAACACCTGCTCGCGCACCTGTTCCAGCGCCTGTATGCCGTTGTAAGCCAGCGCAACCCGATAACCCCAGCCCCGCAACAACGCCTGTAAGATAGTGCAGTGGCTGATGTCATCGTCCACCACCAGAATATCGACCTGCTCGCCACTCATCCTTGTTCATCCTTCTGTTGCCCATTAACCGGCAAATAGAGCGTAAATAGCGCGCCCTTGCCGGGAGTGCTCTCGGCGTCAATTGTTCCGCCGTGCTGCTCAACGATGTTCTGCACCACCGCCAGCCCCAGCCCGGTGCCGTCGGCCTTGGTAGTGAAGTACGGTGTGAAAATGGCCTGTAGCTGTTCCGCCGTCATCCCTTTGCCGCTGTCCGCAACGCTCACCTTTACTCGCCCATCGCCGCACTCTCTCACCGCCACCGTAATCACGCCATCGCGGCCAATGGCATGGATAGCATTGAGATAAAGGTTGAGCAGCACCTGTTTTAAACGATCCGGATCGGCCTGGATGCGGCATAGCGCGGGCTGCGCGATAAACTTCAGAGATATCGCCCGGCTGGCGGCATCCTGGCTAACCAGTTGAAGCGAATGCGTAATGACTTCATTTAAATCAACCGATTGATATTTTAAATGCGCCGGACGCACCAGTTCCAGCAGCTCGCTGACGACCCTGTTCAGGCGATCGGCTTCTCTGGCCATCACCAGGGCCAACTGATGCGCTTCGCCATCGGCTGGGGTCCGCTCGGCGAAATACCTGGCCAGCCCTTTTATGGATGATAGCGGGTTGCGGATTTCATGGGCGACGCCCGCGGCCAGATGACCGAGCGCCAGCAGCTTTTCTTTTCGCGCCGTCGCTTCCTGCAGCTGCTTGCGCGAACGCTGATAGCGGCGGAACCAGAACTGCGCCAGCACCGTTGCCGTCATGACTACGCCTGCCGCGCAGAGCATGATGACCATATTGCGCAGGCCACGAGCATGGTCGGCATCCAGCTCGCGGGTATCAAAGGCAATAAAAATGACCTGGGGCGCCTGATTACGGAGATCGGCAGATTCGCGACGCATCATCATGCGCATATGATGCCCACCGCCGTTAAGCGGGCGAAACTGGCGATAAATCTCCAGCGCCGGCTCCGGTTGTTCGAGTCGGCGCCAGCGCTCCTCGCTACCGATATTCAGCTCTCGCAGGGTGCTGGCGGGGTAGAGCGACTCACCGACCCGCCGCGGGTCGCTATGGGCGATAATTTTACCGTTCTCATCTGTCACCGCGAACCACAGCACGCCGGGCTGCCAGGCCATCTCCTCCAGTAGCGCCTGTAGCTGGGAATGATGCATACGCATTCCCATTCCGACCCGGGTTCCGGACTCAAGAGCGCGAATCAGCACGCTGCCTTTTTCCTGGATAGTCTGGCGTGCGGCTTCATTTTCACGGCCATAGTCACGCACGATTAACGCAGAAAACAGGCACACCAGCAGCAAGATAAGGCCGGTTAACAACCAGCTCAGCCCAACGGCGATGGAATCCTTAGACAACCGCATCACGTTCATGACAACTCCCTTTCCTCAGACACCGCATAGCCCAGCAGAAATCATGCCACTATTCCGCCGCCTCTAACCTCTCCCTGAACGCAAACCGGGAAGGCGATCGAGTAAAAATGACCCGCTGCCCCCTTTACCGCGAGTCATTTTTACTCGCTCTCGTCCGCTGAAAAGCATTCAACGCCCGATATCCTGCGGCCTTTCCACTCTGGCACGGAAGATGCAAATCACTGAGTAACCATAAGGCAGGAGAATAAACTATGAAACGGAACAAAAAAATGACGCTGACGCTGATTGCCCTCGCCGCGCTGACTTTCGGCAGTAGCTCAGCCTGGGCAAGGCACCACTGGTATAACGGTACCGGTATGGGCCCCCAGGGCTATAGTCAACTGACGACCGACCAGCAGGCCACTGCCCAGAAGCTGCATAATGATTTCTATGAGCAAACCCGCGTTTTACGTCAGCAGCTCATTTCAAAACGCTATGAATACAACGCGCTGTTAACCACCGATAAACCTGACAGCGCGAAAATCGAATCCGTCGCCCAGGAGATGGACGCTCTCGGTCAGAAGCTTGCCCAGCAGCGGGTGAAGTTCGATCTCGCATTAGCGCAGGCGGGTATTCCTCGCGGCGAGAGGATGGGACGTGGAGGCTGCGGCGGAGGCCGCGGTCATATGGGGATGAACCACTGGTAAGGTTCAGAAGCTTTTTTCGGTCGGCTGCCAGGTACAGAAGTCTTCGTTTGCCACCAGCAGCAGCTGAGAGCCTTCCGGCGCTTCCAGCCACGCCACGCTCACCTCGACGGATGAGTGGTTCTGACGACGCTCAATATGCGCCAACGCCAGCGTATCGAGGTCAGGCTTCACGGTCTGACCTTCGCAGGTGGTTACCGTCCTGTCAGCATGCCACCGCCCCTGGCGCAGCATGACGCGTCCCTGACGCAGTGCATCGCTGGTCTGGCGTATTTGCTCTGCCCGATAGCGATATAGCGCAACCTGATCGCTGGAAAGCTGCTGCTTCTGCCCATCGATTTCACGCTGCATAAAGCTGAGTTCGCCTTGCGCATCAAACCGGGCGCGAATATGTTCCGGCGGTTTGCCGTAGACGTTGAGCTCGATCAGCGCGAGCTGACCATCCTGCCAGCGATACTCGCTGGTCGAGGTATTACCATGACGCCATGGACTGAAGGCGGCAAGGAGATGGACCTCGCCGTCGGAATCTTTGCGCCAGATACGCATCGCCCCCTGGTTTTCCGCGTAACCGCTGGCGGTAAACGGCGGGAGAGAGGAATCATGGCTGCAGGCAGTGAGCAGCAATACGCCCGCCAGCGCCAGCGTGCGGCGCCAGATAGACAAAAGGGGCCGACAAGCCCCTTCGATAAAACTGTACACTGCCACGCGGTCTTACTTAACTGCGTCTTTCAGAGCTTTACCTGAAACAAATGCCGGTACGTTTGCTGCGGCGATTTTGATTTCATTACCGGTCTGCGGGTTGCGGCCAGTACGCTCAGCGCGGTGGTTCACTTTGAAGGTACCGAAACCAACCAGTTGAACAGCATCACCTTCTTTCAGAGACTCGGTAATTGCAGCCAGGGTAGATTCCAGGGCAGCTTTCGCCTGTGCTTTGGACAGGTCAGCTTTGTCCGCAATTACATCAATCAGTTGAGTCTTGTTCATAAGTTATCCTTACAATGTGTTTATCGCTTGCTAAGCATCGAGTGCGACGGAAATGCCTGAAAAGCACTCTCCTGCATACACGCACCGATAGCCACGTTTTTTCGCCCCCCAAATGTAGACCAGACGGGGGGCGGAATGGAAGCCTTCAGACGCTACAATTCAGGCGGTAAATCACGTTTTCTGGTCTCATTGCTGAAAATTTATACCAATATTGCTCTCACCGGCCTCGCGAAGGTCTGCACGTAGCCCTTTGATCAGTTCAATATCGCGTTCTTCGCAGTCGGCCAGAAGACGAAAAATCTCCCACTGAATATCCCATTCTTGTTCGACAGCCGGGTTTTCTTTGAGCTCTTCGTCGGTCATTTCGCGACCAGCCTGGGTCATTTCCAGCATCGCAACGGTGGTGATCGAACTCTTGCTGACTTCGATGGCGTGTTCGAGCGTTTCGCCGCTTAGCCGCGAATGAAGCAGTTCACTCAATGCGACGCAGGCATCGATGGCCGGATAGACGCCGTACAGGTCGTAATCATCAGCGGCCGGAATCGCCTCTTCCAGCTTTTCCAACTGGCTGTCGAAATTCACCTTCGCATCTTTTACCGTCAGCGTTTCCCAGATCAGATCGAGGATACGGCGATAAAGCTGGCCATCGGCAAATTCCGTTTGCTGACAGAACATAGCGTAGTTGGGGTACATCCGCTCGCACAGGCAGGCCATAAAAGTCACGTGCTGCCAGCTTTCCAGCTTCTCCAGGCGCAGGTGAATCGGGTTTTGTAACATGATGAAATCTCGAAGTCAGAAATTAGCCGCAGTGTACCTGAATCAGTCGCGATTTGCTTGCCAACGCACAAACGCCGGACGCCGGGACGCCACCGCATCGGCCCAGCGCGTTGGCTCAGGCAGGCGATAGCCTTTCAGGCAGCGCTCCACCCACATCAGCGCGCTATCCAGGCCAACGCGGTGCCCGGTACTCACAAACAGCGGATTGCAGCGCTTTTTGCTGCGCAAGACCCACGCCAGCTGTTCGCCTTTATCTAACAACGGCGCCAGCGCGCCGGGTTCATCGCCCAACGGCCCGAACTTACCGCACAGCCGTTTTTTCGCCACGCCGATAGTCGGTACATCCACCAGCAGGCCAAAATGGCTGGCGACGCCGAGGCGGCGCGGGTGGGAAATACCGTGGCCATCAACGAATAACAGATTCGGCTTTTGCGAAAGTAGCTCCCATGCCGCCAGCAGCGCGGGGGTTTCGCGAAAGGAGAGGAAGCCGGGAATGTAAGGCATCGTGGTCGCGACGCGCGCGACCTGATACTCCACCAGCTCCAGGGACGGATAGCTTAGCAGTACCATCGCCGCCCGGGTGATCTCTCCCTCTTGCTCAAAACCGACATCCGCTCCGCCGATCAGCGTCGGCGGATCCTGTTCCAACCGATCGCCTCGTTCAACCGATGCCGCCAGGCTGAGCTGCTGTGTGCGTAGCGATGACAAATCCATATTCACTCCTTAACGGTGGTATTGCGCCGACAACCGGTGCACTGCCTCCACAAATACGCCCGCATGTTCCGGGTTAACATCCTGATGAATTCCGTGCCCGAGGTTAAAGACATGGCCTTCACCCTGGCCAAACCCGGCGAGAATAGTCGCCACCTCTTCTTCGATACGCGCCGGAGGGGCATACAGCATCGAGGGATCCATATTGCCCTGCAGGGCGACTTTATGACCGACGCGACGACGCGCATCGGCGATATCGGTGGTCCAGTCGAGTCCCAGCGCATCGCAGCCTGTTTCCGCCATCGCTTCCAGCCACTGCCCGCCGCCTTTGGTAAATAGCGTCACCGGCACGCGACGGCCATCGTTTTCACGCAGCAGCCCATCAACGATTTTATGCATGTAATAGAGCGAGAACTGCTGGTAGTCGCGGCCGGTCAGCACTCCGCCCCAGGTATCAAAAATCATCACCGACTGCGCGCCCGCTTTGATTTGCGCATTCAGATACAGCGTGACGCTTTTCGCCAGCTTATCGAGCAGCGCATGCAGGGCCTGCGGCTCGGCGTACATCATCTTTTTAATTACCGTAAACGCTTTGCTGCTGCCGCCTTCCACCATATAGGTTGCCAGCGTCCACGGGCTGCCGGAAAAGCCGATCAGCGGCACTTCTCCCTTCAGCTCACGGCGAATCGTGCGCACGGCATTCATCACGTAGCCAAGCTCACCTTCCGGGTCAGGAACGGGCAATTTATCGACATCGGCTTTGCAGGTAATGGGCGAGGTAAAGCGCGGGCCCTCCCCGGCTTCAAAATAGAGCCCCAGCCCCATCGCATCCGGGATGGTGAGAATGTCCGAGAAGAGTATAGCCGCATCCAGCTTATAGCGGCGCAGCGGCTGCAGCGTCACTTCACAGGCCAGCTCTGCGTTTTTACACAGCGACATAAAATCGCCCGCTTCGGCGCGGGTGGCTTTATATTCCGGTAAATAGCGGCCCGCCTGACGCATCATCCACACCGGGGTGACATCAACCGGCTGGCGTAGCAGCGCGCGCAGGTAACGATCGTTCTTCAGTTCGGTCATTTTTACATTCCTTTAGCGTTGATGCGCCAAGTTTATACACAAAATCCTTCAAAGTGGACCAAGGCGGCAATTGAATGAACCCCAGGAGCTTACTCAAGTAAGTGACTGGGGCAAGTGAAAGCAGCCAACAAAGAGGCAGTTTGAAGGATAAAGTGTATGTAACATGTCACTCATACTCTGCCCGACACATCGCCACGGTATCTTCAATCAGACGGCGCGCCACGGTGCCCGGCGGCGGCAAAAGCGGCAGATTGTCATAGCGATACCATCCCGCCTCCAGCAGCTCTTTCTTGTCGATGACAATCTCGCCGCTATCGTACTCGGCCATAAACGCGGTCATCAGCGATTGTGGGAACGGCCAGGGCTGGGAGGTTACATAACGCAGGTTTTTCACCTTGATGCCGCTCTCCTCCATCACTTCGCGGGCAACGGTCTGCTCCAGGGTTTCGCCAACTTCGACAAATCCGGCCAGCACCGTATGCACGCCGTTGCGATGGCGAGTATGCTGCGCCAGCAGGATAGAATCATCCCGACGGATGGCGACGATAATGCACGGGGCGATTTGCGGGTAGTAGCGTTCGCGGCAGTGGCTGCATAGCATTGCCCACTCGGTTTTGCTGGGGTGCATGGGATGGCCGCAGTAGCCGCAGAATTTATGCGAGCGGTAGAACTCCGCCAGCTGGATCCCGCGTCCCGCCAGTTGAAAAAGGCCAGCATCCTGATCGAGCACCTGACGCAGCGATCCCATCTCATGGCGACGATCCTGGCGCACCAGCCACACCGGTTCGCCCTGCCATTCGCCTATTCGCAGCGCGGTTTGCCCGGCAAGATTAAAATTTACCGCTTCGCCATATGGTAATTCCCCATCGGGTAACCATAATTTCTGTTCGTGGCTGACAATCCACCAGCCGCGATCTAATTTTTCAATAATACGATCCATATCTATTGCACTACCTTCATTTTACTGGCACTTTTAACATTAAATTTACATTTTGGTGAGCAACGTATTTCTCTTAAAACCTTGCGGAGTCAACCATGTTAAACCAGCTGGAAAACCTGACGGAACGTGTTGGAGGCAGCAATAAACTGGTCGATCGCTGGCTACAAGTACGTAAGCATTTGCTTGTGGCTTACTACAACCTGGTTGGCCTGAAGCCTGGCAAAGAATCATTTATGCGGCTTAATGAGAAAGCGCTGGATGATTTTTGCCAAAGCCTGGTGGACTACCTCTCCTCCGGCCATTTTAATATTTATGAACGCTTTATCGGCGAATTGGAAGGCGATACGCCACTTTTAGCCGCCACTAAGATTTATCCACAGCTGCAGGCTAATACCCAGCAGATCATGGATTATTACGATTCCTGCCTCGAAAACGCTATCGATCACGATAACTATCTTGAGTTCCAGCAGGCGCTATCGGACATCGGTGAAGCGCTGGAAGCCCGTTTTGCGCTGGAAGATTCGCTGATTGCCCTCGCCGTAGCCCACAGTCGAAAAGACAACGTTAGCGACAATATCGCGCCGACCGCTTGAGTTGTGAGCCATTAACGCGTAGTTTACATACATTCCCCCTCGCTGAGAGGGGATGTCATCTTGTCGGAGTGCCCATTTTCCCCACTGGAAAAGGCTGAGACCGTTAATTCGGGATCCGCGGAACCTGATCAGGCTAATACCTGCGAAGGGAACAAGAGTAAACTGCGTTTAGCATCTGCCTCTTCATGGCCGATCGCATCTGTTACTCCATCCGTCGTCTGGCAAGCCATATCCTGTTTAACTGGAATGAGCTATGTCTACAACATCACTTACGCGTCGAGAGCAACGCGAACACGCCCAGCGCTTTATCGACACCCTGGAAGGCACCGCATTTCCCAATTCGCAGCGCATCTATATCCGCGGTTCGCAGGAAGATATTCGCGTGCCGATGCGCGAAATTCAGCTGAGCCCGACGCTTATCGGCGGCAGCAAAGACCATCCTCAGTATGAAGCAAACGAAGCCATCCCGGTCTACGATACGTCCGGCCCCTATGGCGATCCGCACATCGCGATCAACGTTCAGCAGGGTCTGGCGAAACTGCGTCAGCCGTGGATTGATGCGCGTCGCGACTGCGAAACGCTTAGCGATCGCAGTTCAGCCTATACCAGAGAGCGGCTGGCGGATGATGGTCTTAACGCGCTGCGCTTTTCCGGTCTGCTTACGCCCAGGCGCGCCATCGTCGGGAAATGCGTGACGCAGCTGCACTATGCCCGTCAGGGGATTGTCACTCCTGAGATGGAATTCATCGCCATTCGCGAAAATATGGGTCGCGAACGCATTCGTGGTGAAGTGCTGCGCCAGCAGCATCCGGGCGTCGGGTTTGGCGCGCGGCTGCCGGAGAATATCACCCCGGAATTTGTGCGCGCTGAAGTTGCCGCCGGGCGCGCGATTATCCCGGCCAATATAAATCATCCGGAATCCGAGCCGATGATCATCGGCCGCAACTTCCTCGTGAAGGTTAACGCCAATATTGGTAACTCAGCGGTCACCTCGTCGATAGAAGAAGAGGTCGAGAAGCTGGTGTGGGCGACGCGCTGGGGAGCGGATACGGTTATGGACCTTTCCACCGGCCGCTATATTCATGAGACCCGCGAGTGGATCCTGCGCAATAGTCCGGTACCGATCGGTACCGTGCCGATCTACCAGGCGTTAGAAAAGGTAAACGGGATCGCCGAAGATCTTACCTGGGAAGCCTTCCGCGACACGCTGCTCGAACAGGCGGAACAAGGGGTGGACTACTTCACTATCCATGCGGGCGTGCTGCTGCGCTACGTGCCGATGACCGCCAGACGCCTGACCGGCATCGTCTCCCGCGGCGGCTCAATCATGGCGAAATGGTGCTTATCCCATCACAAAGAGAACTTTCTCTACCAACATTTTCGTGAAATCTGCGAAATCTGCGCCGCCTATGACGTTTCGCTGTCGCTGGGCGATGGCCTGCGCCCGGGCTCGATTCAGGATGCCAACGACGAAGCGCAGTTTGCCGAGCTGCACACGCTGGGAGAGCTAACCCAAATTGCGTGGGAGTATGACGTACAGGTGATGATCGAAGGCCCGGGCCATGTGCCGATGCAGATGATTCAGCGCAATATGACTGAAGAGCTGGAGCACTGTCACGAAGCGCCTTTCTATACCTTAGGGCCGCTAACCACCGATATTGCGCCTGGTTATGATCATTTCACCTCCGGGATTGGCGCAGCCATGATCGGCTGGTTCGGCTGCGCGATGCTCTGCTACGTGACGCCGAAAGAGCATCTCGGCCTGCCGAATAAAGAGGACGTTAAGCAGGGCCTGATTACCTACAAAATAGCCGCCCACGCCGCAGACCTCGCTAAAGGCCATCCCGGCGCGCAAATCCGCGATAACGCCATGTCGAAAGCGCGCTTCGAGTTCCGCTGGGAAGACCAGTTTAATCTGGCGCTCGACCCGTTCACCGCGCGCGCTTACCACGACGAAACCCTGCCGCAGGAGTCAGGCAAAGTGGCCCACTTCTGCTCCATGTGCGGCCCCAAATTTTGCTCAATGAAGATAAGCCAGGAAGTTCGCGACTACGCCGCCGCGCAGACCATCGAAGTGGGGATGGCCGATATGTCGGAAAACTTCCGCGCCCGCGGCAGTGAAATCTATCTACGTAAGGAGGAAGCCTGATGTATCAACCCGATTTTCCATCCGTCCCATTCCGTTTAGGCCTCTATCCGGTCGTCGATAGCGTCGCGTGGATCGAACGCTTACTGGCTGCGGGCGTTCGCACTCTCCAGCTGCGCATCAAGGATAAGCGCGATAGTGATGTCGAAGACGATGTCGTTGCCGCTATCACGCTGGGACGCAAATACCATGCGCGGCTGTTTATTAACGATTACTGGCGCCTGGCCATTAAACATCAGGCTTATGGCGTGCATTTAGGCCAGGAGGATCTGGAAACCACCGACCTCAGCGCCATCCGCAACGCCGGACTGCGCCTTGGCGTTTCCACCCATGACGATATGGAAATGGATATCGCGCTGGCGGCGCGTCCCTCTTACATCGCGCTTGGTCACGTTTTTCCGACACAAACCAAGCAGATGCCTTCCTCCCCTCAGGGGCTGGATCAGCTGGCGCAGCATATTCAGCGACTGGAGGATTATCCAACCGTGGCGATTGGCGGCATCAGCCTTGAGCGCGCTCCGGCAGTACTGGCCACCGGCGTCGGCAGCATTGCGGTAGTCAGCGCCATCACCCAGGCGACCGACTGGCGGCAGGCAACGGCACGGTTGCTTGAGATAGCGGGAGCCGGTGATGAATGACAGCGATTTTATGCGCTATAGCCGCCAGCTGCTGCTGGAGGATATCGCCATTGAAGGCCAGCAAAAGCTGCTGGCCAGCCGGGTGTTGATCGTGGGTCTCGGCGGGCTGGGTTCCCCCGCCGCGCTCTATCTTGCCGGAGCCGGCGTCGGCACGCTGGCGCTGGCCGATGACGACGACGTTCACGTCAGCAACCTGCAGCGACAAATTTTGTTCACCAGCGATGATATCGCTCAGCCTAAAACCACGGCCGCCAGGGCCCGGCTGGCTCGGCTAAATCCGCAGATTGAACTGATTGCGCTGAAGCAGCGGTTAGGCGGAAAGGCCCTGCAGGAGGAAGTGGCGAAGGCCGATGTGGTACTGGATTGCACCGATAACATGGCGACCCGACAGGCGATCAACGCCGCCTGCGTCGCGCTTAAAACGCCGTTGATTACTGCCAGCGCTGTCGGACTCGGAGGCCAGCTGATGGTACTGACGCCGCCGTGGGAGCAGGGCTGTTATCGCTGCCTGTGGCCGGATGCTAACGAACCCGAACGCAACTGCCGCACGGCGGGCATCATTGGCCCGGTCGTCGGCATGATGGGAACCCTACAGGCGCTGGAGGCCATCAAGCTGCTCAGCGGCATGGCGGCGCCGCGTAACGCGCTGCGCCTGTTTGATGCGCGCACCAGCAGCTGGCGTACGCTGACATTACAGCGATCTCTGGGCTGTCCGGTCTGTGGAGGGCAGCATGCAGGTGTGGTTTAACGATGAACCGTTGCAGTGTGCCGAAGCGACCTCCGTCGCCGCCCTGCTCGCTCAACTGGAACAGCAGTTACCGGGCGTCGCGCTGGCGCTCAATCAACACATCCTGCCGCGCGAACGGTGGGAAGATCATCTTTTGCAGGAAGGCGACCAAATCCTGCTTTTTCAGGTTATCGCTGGAGGCTGACATGTTACGTATTGCAGATAAAACGTTTGAATCACATCTCTTCACCGGCACCGGTAAATTCGCCGCTCCCGAGGTCATGGTGGAGGCCATTCGCGCCTCCGGTAGCCAACTGGTGACGCTGGCGATGAAGCGCGTCGATCTCCGTCAGCATAATGACGCCATCCTCGCGCCGCTGCTGGCGGCCGGCGTTAGCCTGCTCCCCAACACTTCCGGGGCCAAAACGGCGGAAGAGGCGGTATTTGCCGCCCGCCTGGCTCGGGAAGCGCTGGGCACCCACTGGCTGAAACTGGAAATTCATCCGGACGCCCGCTGGCTGCTCCCCGATCCGATCGAAACGCTGAAAGCGGCGGAGATTCTGGTTCGGGAAGGCTTCGTCGTGCTGCCCTACTGCGGCGCCGACCCGGTGCTGTGTAAACGTCTGGAAGAAGCGGGCTGCGCGGCGGTGATGCCGCTCGGCGCGCCCATCGGCTCCAATCAGGGACTGGAAACCAAAGCAATGCTGGAGATTATTATCGAACAGGCCACGGTGCCGGTGGTCGTGGATGCGGGTATTGGCGTGCCGAGCCACGCAGCGCAGGCGCTGGAAATGGGTGCCGACGCGGTCCTGGTGAATACCGCCATCGCCGTTGCCGATGACCCGGTTACCATGGCCCGGGCTTTCCGGCTGGCGATTGATGCCGGATTACTGGCGCGGCAGGCCGGACCGGGCGCGCGCAGCGCGCAGGCGCAGGCCACCAGCCCGCTGACCGGCTTTCTGGAGGCGCAGGTATGAACACCTTCACTGACCGTTGGCGACAGCTGGACTGGGACGATATTCGCCTGCGAATAAACGCGAAAACCACCGCCGACGTTGAACGCGCCCTGGCGGCCAAACAGCTCAGCCGCGACGACATGATGGCCCTGCTCTCCCCCGTCGCTGCTGGCTATCTGGAGCCTCTGGCCCAGCGTGCTCAGCGTCTGACGCGCCAGCGTTTCGGTAATACCGTCAGCTTTTATGTGCCGCTGTATCTCTCTAATCTGTGCGCCAACGACTGTACCTACTGCGGTTTCTCAATGAGTAACCGCATCAAGCGAAAAACTCTGGATGAGGCGGAAATTGCCCGTGAATGCGCGGCAATTCGCGAAATGGGTTTTGAGCATCTGCTGCTGGTGACCGGCGAGCATCAGGGCAAAGTCGGCATGGACTACTTTCGCCAGCATCTGCCCGCGATTCGCCGCCAGTTCGCCTCGCTGCATATGGAAGTCCAGCCGCTGGCGAGGGAGGAATACACCGAGCTGAAAAACCTCGGGCTGGACGGCGTGATGGTCTATCAGGAGACCTATCATGAAAGCATGTATGCGAAACACCATCTGAAAGGGAAAAAACAGGACTTTTTCTGGCGGCTGGATACGCCGGACAGGCTTGGACAGGCGGGAATTGATAAGATTGGCCTTGGCGCATTAATTGGCCTCTCCGACAGCTGGCGCGTGGACTGCTTTATGGTGGCGGAACATCTGCTGTGGCTTCAGCAGCGCTACTGGCGCAGCCGCTACTCCATCTCCTTTCCGCGACTGCGCCCGTGCGCCGGCGGTATCGAACCTGCCTCATTGATGGATGAACGACAGCTGGTGCAAACCATTTGCGCCTTCCGCCTGCTGGCCCCGGAAGTGGAACTTTCGTTATCCACCCGCGAATCCCCCTGGTTCCGCGATCGGGTCATCCCGCTGGCCATCAACAACGTCAGCGCGTTTTCAAAAACTCAGCCCGGTGGGTATGCCGATAACCATCCGGAGCTGGAGCAGTTCGCGCCTCACGATGACCGACGCCCGGAAGAGGTTGCCAGCGCGCTGGTGGCCAGCGGGCTGCAGCCGGTATGGAAAGACTGGGATAGCTGGCTGGGACGCGCTTCCCAGTCATCATGATAAGAGATGTAACGACTTAAAAGTTCCTGGTGCACGCTCGTAATCAGAGAAACGGAAGATGGTGACCGTGTTTCCGTTTCTCTATCCTGCCCTTGTCAGCAGTGGATGCTGTCCAGGGCGAAAGCTAACTCTTCCTCATTTTCGCCCTGCTCCATCCTCTTCGCTGCAAAGGCAATTCCATCAATATGGAATATTAATCAGTCCATCTCACAACGTCAGCGTTATAATTACCGGAGATTTATCTGATTCAATCGGCAGGCATGCTGGCTAAACCTGCATCTTTCTCCACGGTTTAACGCTTCTGGAACGATTTACGACTCATGGCTCGCCATAATAGAAAGCTCTCTTTCACCTCGCCGATTGTGATCGGGTTCGCCGGTATTTTATTCAGCTTCTTGCTGATAGCGGTGTTCGCCACGACGACGCAGCGAAATGATTTTCTTGAAGATTATCATCATATTAACCGCAATTTTACCCACAATATGGCGACCAACTACACGGAGACGCTGCTGCAGGGCAATGACTTTATCCTCACCCGTGCCGCCACTTTCTTTGCCCGCAATGATGCGCTCAATGAGGCGGTTAACGTCAATCCTGAAAAAGGTTTGATGCAGCTTATGCAGCTGCAAAATATGATGCAAACCGTTTCGTCCATCTCGCTGGCGGATACCAATGGGCACTACCTGCGCGCGCCCGAAGTTCTGGAGACGGAAGACAGTCAGTCTTTTGATGCCAAATCGAGACCATGGTTTATTAAACAAGCGGAAGCCAGTACCTTCAGCCGGTATACCAGCCCGTACAACGACTACTTCACGCATCATCCGACGATTACCGTCTACAAACCCATAATTTCTCCAGAAGGACGGCTAAAGGGCAGTCTCGCATTTCATCTCGATCTCACCTCAATGGGCTACGCGTTACGGCAGATGGTTGCTCCGGTCCAGGGGGAATTTTTTGTGGTGCAACGCGATGGTAAAGTCGTTCTCCATCCGGATCCTGGCGCCTTATTTAAACCCTACGTCAGTGAAGCGTTGATGGACAGAATGACCAGCGGCGAAGGCCAGCTCTACGATACCGATACGAACGCCTGGTACTACTACTACTCGTTTACCAACCCCGACTGGTTTGTCATTTATCGGGTCGATAACTCGACGCTGGTCAACTTGACTCGCCATGAAACGGATATCGTCGCCTGGAGCTTTGCCCTGGCCGCGATCGTTATCGTGCTGTTTGGCCTGTATCTGCGCCATGCTTCACGTACGGTGTTGATGAACATCATCAATGCCATTAAAACCGGGGATGTTCAGCGCGCCCCGCGGCTGGAAGCGATGCTCAGCAAAGCCATCGAGAGCAATAAGCAGCGCGAGTTAACCTACGTTCGCCAGGCGACCATCGATGCGCTAACCGGCTGCAAGAACCGACGCGCCTTCGACAATGATATCGCCGCGCTGATGAACGATCATCAACCTTTCTCTCTCGCGCTGGTGGATATTGATAACTTTAAAACGATAAATGACACCTGGGGTCACCTCAATGGCGATATCGTTCTGCGCAATGTCGCACGGGAAGGACTGCAGATCCTCCAACCTCTGCAAATTTCACTTTACCGCTACGGCGGGGAGGAGTTTGCGGTGATCTTTACCACCGGACATAGCGATGACGCTCTGAAGCTGCTGGAGAGCTGGCGGGCCCGCGTTGCGCAGCGCTCCTGGCGTGAAGAAGGGCTAACGGTCACCTTTAGCGCAGGTCTCGGCGAATGGAATATGGAACCCCTGGAGCAGCTTGTCGTGCGCGTTGATGAAGCGCTGTATAAAGCCAAGCAGCAGGGCAAGAATCGCATCGTCCGCGCGTAACAGAGCCTACCGTTTCCGGCCCGTCGGACGCGGCTTTTAGCGTTTTCTCCTCCATAACCGAAACCGGTTTCATTATTTTGTGATGACTTACACACAATCACCGTAAAGCGGTTGTCCCGCCCGCCTGCCCGCGATAAAGATGGTACATCAAGGAACATAAGGGCCAACAATTATGAAGAATATCGTTTTATGCTGCGCCGCAGGTATGTCTACCAGCATGCTGGTTCAACGTATGCAGGCTGCTGCGCAACAAAAAGGTGTGGAAGTCTCCATCAAAGCCGTACCGGTTGCCGAGTTTAAAGATAACCTTGCCGCTGCCGATATTATCCTGCTCGGCCCCCAGGTGAAGTATGAGCAGGCCAAGCTACAGGCTATGGCCGACCCGTTTGGTAAAAAAGTTGCCGTCATCGATATGATGGATTACGGCATGATGAAAGGCGAAGCCGTGCTTGATAAAGCCCTGAAGCTGATGGAGTAAGAGATGGAAGACTTAGAAACGATCATCATGGAGCTTCTGGTTAACGCCGGTTCAGCGCGTAGCTCTGCCTTAACCGCTCTGCAGCTGGCCCGTAAAGGCGATTTCTCGGCCGCCGAACAGGCGATGGCGGAATCTCACGAATTTGTCAAACATGCGCATAAAATCCAGACCCAGCTGATCGGCATGGATGAAGGCAGCGGCAAGCTTCCGGTTAACCTGATTACCGTTCATTCCCAGGACCACCTGATGAACGCGATGGTCATTCAGGATCTGGCAACCGATATGATTGAGCTCTATCGCCGAATTCCGCTCGCGCAATAACCCCAACTATTTAACAGGCGCCGCTAACGGCGCCTGTCCTCTCTTACAGAAATCCATACATCGCCGCAAATACCCAACCAAAGACGCAAGAGACGCTAACGCCAATGAGCCCTGGCAGAATAAAGCTATGGTTAATCACAAAGCGGCCGATATGCGTTGTACCAGAGCGGTCGAATTGAATCGCCGCCAGATCGCTTGGGTAGGTCGGCAGAATGTAATACCCGTAGCAGGCAGGTGCGGAAGCAACGATGTAAGCCGGATCGACGCCAATCGCCAGCGCCACCGGAACAATCGCCGCCAGCGCAGCCGCCTGTGAGTTAACAAACTTCGACACCAGCAGCAGTACGATAGCGTAAGCCCACGGATACTCTTTGACCATCTCACCGAGGACACCTTTGATTTCGGTCATATGTGCGCCAAACATCGTCTCCGCCATCCACGCGATACCGTACACCGCGACAATGGCGATCATCCCGGAACGGAACACCTCATTTTTGGAAATCGAAGCGGGATTGGTTTTGGTAATGATGATGATGAGCGCCCCGGAAAGCAGCATAAACATTTGGATCACCAGCACCATCGACAGCGGCTTGTCATCAAAGGCCGGACGCAGCTCGGAGAAGGCGCCGAGCAGGGCGACAACGGCTATTGAGGCCAGAAAAATCCACATCGCAATCCAGTTACTGGTCGGCAGCTTCTTATCGAGCAGCGTGGCCGTATCACCATAAACGTAATGGCGGTTTTCCGGCACCGCAATAAAAGCCTGAAAGGCTTCGTCTTTATCGAGGTCTTTACCGCGAAACCAGCTGAAGATACCAATGGCCAGAATCCCCAGCAGCGTTGACGGAATAGTGATCGCCAGCAGATCGAGAAACTCAAGGTGCTTACCGTTAAAGGTGAAATTGCCGAGCATCGCCACCAGCGAGACGACTGCCACCGAAACCGGGCTGGCGATAATCCCCATCTGCGCGCCGATCGAACTCGCGGCCATCGGTCGTTCCGGGCGAATATTATTTTTAATCGCAACATCATAAATAATTGGCAGAATGGTATATACCACGTGCCCGGTTCCGCAAAGAATGGTCAACGTGCAGGTGACGAATGGCGCCACGATTGAAACGTATTTCGGGTTGCGCCGCAGCAGTTTCTCCGCAATCTGCAGCATAACGTCTAAACCGCCGGAAGCCTGCAGCGTCGCTGAGGCGGCCACCACCGCAATGATCACCAGCATGACGTCTACAGGGGGTTTTCCCGGCTTAAGATGAAAGACAAACACTAAAATAACCAGACCAATGCCGCCTAAAAGGCCGAGCGCAATACCGCCCTTTCTCGCGCCATAGAACAAACAAATTAAGATAATGATAAGTTGAATAGCAAATTCCATGCTTCCCCCAGACGCTATCTTTTAAATAGCGACAATACTTTTCCGCTTTGTTTTTTATTTACTCATCTTCCCCGCCCCCTTTCGCCAGATACAGCGATCCCCTCAGTTGCGAAGAACCGAAAAGATGAGGGAAAAGTAATCACATGATTATTTGAGCTTTTTGACTATATAGCGTTTGCGGCGCGTATTTTTTGATACGTGTAGGATTTTTACCCATTGATTGATGATGAAAATCTGAAACAGAAATAAATAATCTTGAAGGGGGAGTTTATTTGCTAATTAATTGCAGCGATTACATTAATTAAATGTAATTAAAAAGTATAACGAATAAATAATAGCAGCAACGGACAGGCAATAAAAAAGCCAGTCAGATGATCTGACTGGCTTTTAAGCGCTTAGCGAATCAACGATTAATCGTTGTCGGAACCGCCCAGACCCGCGTTCAGCAGCTCTGCCAGGTTAGCAGAAGCTTCTTCCACGCTGACCTGCGGCGCTGCTGGCAGCTCGCCGGCTGCGCGGCGGCGCATACGATCCTGGTGGTAGGCATAACCGGTACCGGCCGGGATCAGACGACCCACGATAACGTTCTCTTTCAGGCCACGCAGTTCGTCGCGTTTACCCGCAACGGCTGCTTCGGTCAGGACACGCGTGGTCTCCTGGAACGATGCGGCAGAGATGAACGATTCGGTTGCCAGGGACGCTTTGGTGATACCCAGCAGATCGCGGGAGAACGTTGCACCCACTTTGCCGTTCGCTTCCAGCTCGCGGTTAGCGATCTTGACGCGAGAGTATTCAACCTGTTCGCCTTCCAGGAAGTCGGAGCTACCGGCGCTTTCGATGGTCGCTTTACGCAGCATCTGACGAACGATAACTTCAATGTGCTTATCGTTAATCTTAACGCCCTGCAGACGGTATACGTCCTGGACTTCGTTAACAATATAACGAGTCACAGCATGTACGCCACGCAGACGCAGAATGTCGTGCGGTGCTTCCGGACCGTCGGAAACTACATCACCACGTTCTACGCGTTCACCTTCGAACACGTTGAGCTGACGCCATTTAGGAATCATCTCTTCGTACGGATCGCTACCGTCTACCGGGGTGATAACCAGACGACGTTTCCCTTTGGTTTCTTTACCGAAGGAAATGATGCCGCTGATTTCAGCCAGGATTGCCGGCTCTTTCGGACGACGCGCTTCGAACAGGTCGGCAACGCGCGGCAGACCACCGGTGATGTCCTTGGTACCGCCGGATTCCTGCGGTACACGCGCCAGGGTGTCACCAGAACTGATCTGTACGCCATCTTCCAGCTGAACAATCGCTTTACCCGGCAGGAAGTACTGCGCAGGCATATCGGTGCCAGGGATCAGAACATCATTACCCTGAGCATCAACGATTTTCAGCGCCGGACGCAGGTCTTTACCGCCAGTGGTACGCTCTGCAGAATCCAGAACCACCAGAGAAGACAGGCCGGTCAGCTCGTCGGTCTGACGAGTAATGGTCTGGCCGTCAATCATGTCAGTGAAGCGGACGAAACCGCTCACTTCGGTGATAACCGGCATGGTGTGCGGATCCCAGTTCGCTACGGTTTCACCGCCGGCAACCTGCTCACCATCACCTTTCGCCATAACGGAGCCGTAAGGCACTTTATAGCTCTCTTTGGTACGACCGAATTCGTCGATCAGTTTCAGCTCGGTATTACGGGACGTAATAACCAGCTTACCGCTGGAGTTCACAACCGACTTCGCATTGCTCAGACGGATGCTACCTTTGTTTTTCACCTGGATGCTGGACTCAGCAGCCGCACGAGATGCCGCACCACCGATGTGGAACGTACGCATCGTCAGCTGTGTACCCGGCTCACCGATGGACTGTGCCGCGATAACGCCGATAGCCTCACCTTTGTTGATGATGTGGCCACGCGCCAGGTCACGACCGTAGCAGTGCGCACATACACCAAAGTCGGTGTCACAGGATACAACGGAACGCACTTTGACGGAGTCAACGGAGTTCTCTTCCAGCAGATCGCACCAGTGCTCATGAAGCAGCGTGTTGCGTGGAACCAGAATGTCCGCCGTACCCGGCTTCAGAACGTCTTCAGCGGTCACACGACCCAGTACGCGATCGCGCAGCGGCTCTTTAACATCGCCACCCTCGATAACCGGGGTCATGGTGATGCCTTCCAGGGTGCCACAGTCGTCTTCAGTAACGACCAGGTCCTGTGCAACGTCAACCAGACGACGGGTCAGGTAACCGGAGTTCGCTGTTTTCAGTGCGGTATCCGCCAGACCTTTACGCGCACCGTGCGTGGAGATGAAGTACTGGAGTACGTTCAGACCTTCACGGAAGTTCGCGGTGATTGGCGTTTCGATGATTGAGCCATCCGGCTTCGCCATCAGACCACGCATACCGGCAAGCTGACGAATCTGTGCAGCAGAACCACGCGCACCGGAGTCGGCCATCATGTAGATGCTGTTGAAGGAAACCTGCTGCTCTTCTTCGCCGTTACGGTTAATAACGGTTTCGGTTTGCAGGTTGTCCATCATCGCTTTGGATACACGATCGTTGGCCGCAGCCCAGATATCGATAACTTTGTTATAGCGTTCGCCAGCGGTCACCAGACCCGACTGGAACTGCTCCTGAATCTCAGCAACTTCCGCTTCCGCTTCGCTGATGATTTCGTATTTTTTCTCCGGGATGACCATGTCATCGATACCAACGGATGCACCTGAACGCGCTGCATAAGCAAAGCCGGTGTACATCGTCTGGTCCGCAAAAATAACGGTCGGTTTCAGGCCCAGAATACGGTAGCAGGTGTTCAGCATCTTAGAGATAGCCTTCTTACCCAGCGCCTGGTTGACGATGGAGAAAGGCAGACCTTTCGGTACGATCATCCACAGAATGGCGCGACCAACGGTCGTATCTTTCAGGCTGGTTTTCGCAACGAATTCGCCGTTTTCATCTTTTTCGTATTCGGTGATACGCACTTTAACGCGCGCATGCAGAGAGGCCAGGCCAGCGCGATAAATACGCTCAGCTTCTTTCGGGCCAGTCAGCACCATGCCTTCGCCTTTGGCGTTAACACAGTCACGGGTCATGTAGTACAGACCCAGTACAACGTCCTGAGACGGAACGATGATAGGCTCACCGTTCGCTGGAGACAGGATGTTGTTAGTAGACATCATCAGCGCACGCGCTTCGAGCTGGGCTTCCAGCGTCAGCGGTACGTGAACAGCCATCTGGTCACCATCGAAGTCGGCGTTGTATGCCGCACAAACCAGCGGGTGCAGCTGGATAGCTTTACCTTCGATCAGCACTGGTTCAAATGCCTGGATCCCCAGACGGTGCAAGGTTGGTGCACGGTTCAGCAGTACCGGGTGTTCGCGGATGACTTCGTCCAGGATATCCCAAACGACAGCTTCTTCGCGCTCAACCATTTTCTTAGCGGCTTTGATGGTGGTGGCCAGGCCACGCAGCTCCAGCTTGCCGTAAATAAACGGTTTGAACAGCTCCAGCGCCATTTTCTTCGGCAGACCGCACTGATGCAGACGCAGGTATGGACCTACGGTGATTACAGAACGACCGGAGTAGTCAACACGCTTACCGAGCAGGTTCTGACGGAAACGACCCTGCTTACCTTTGATCATATCGGCCAAAGATTTCAGAGGACGTTTGTTAGAACCGGTGATCGCACGACCGCGACGACCGTTATCCAGCAGGGCGTCAACCGCTTCCTGCAGCATACGTTTTTCGTTGCGTACGATGATGTCCGGCGCAGCCAGATCCAGCAGACGTTTCAGACGGTTGTTACGGTTAATGACGCGACGATACAGATCGTTCAGGTCAGAAGTCGCAAAACGACCACCATCCAGCGGAACCAGCGGACGCAGATCTGGCGGCAGTACCGGCAGAACGGTCAGGATCATCCACTCCGGCTTGTTGCCAGACTGTACGAACGCTTCCAGCAGTTTGATACGCTTGGTCAGCTTCTTACGCTTGGTTTCGGAGTTGGTTTCGTTCAGCTCTTCGCGCAGAGTTTCACACTCTTGCTCCAGATCCATGCTCTTCAGCAGGGCCTGGATAGCTTCCGCACCCATCTTCGCGTCAAATTCGTCACCGAACTCTTCCAGCGCGTCCAGATACTGTTCTTCAGTCAGGATCTGCTGGCGTTCCAGGTTGGTCATACCGCCTTCGATAACCACATAGGATTCGAAGTACAGCACGCGTTCGATATCGCGCAGCGGCATATCGAGTAGCAGGCCGATACGGGACGGCAGAGACTTCAGGAACCAGATATGAGCGGTCGGAGACGCCAGCTCGATGTGGCCCATACGCTCACGGCGCACTTTAGTCTGGGTCACTTCAACGCCGCACTTCTCACAGATCACACCGCGGTGTTTCAGGCGCTTGTACTTACCGCACAGGCACTCGTAGTCTTTTACTGGCCCGAAAATACGCGCGCAGAAAAGGCCGTCACGCTCAGGTTTGAACGTACGGTAGTTAATGGTTTCCGGCTTTTTAACTTCACCAAAAGACCATGAACGGATCATGTCTGGCGATGCCAGAGCAATTTTGATCGCATCAAACTCTTCGGTTTTAGTTTGCGCTTTCAGAAACTTTAATAAGTCTTTCACGGATTTGCTCCCGTCGGAGTTAGCACAATCTGGCGCCGGGTCTTACCCCGGCGCCAGTGACCTGTTTGAGCGAGAGTTACTCGTCTTCCAGTTCGATGTTGATGCCCAGCGAGCGAATCTCTTTCAACAGTACGTTGAAGGATTCCGGCATGCCCGGTTCCATCTGATGGTTGCCATCCACGATGTTCTTATACATCTTAGTACGGCCGTTCACGTCATCAGACTTAACGGTGAGCATTTCCTGCAGGGTGTATGCTGCGCCATATGCTTCCAGCGCCCACACTTCCATCTCCCCGAAGCGCTGACCACCGAACTGTGCCTTACCACCCAGCGGCTGCTGAGTAACCAGGCTGTAAGAACCGGTAGAACGCGCATGCATCTTGTCATCAACCAGGTGGTTCAGTTTCAGCATGTACATGTAGCCAACGGTAACCTGGCGCTCGAATTGCTCACCGGTACGACCGTCGAACAGGGTGATCTGGCCGGAAGTCGGCAGGCCACCAAGCTGTAACAGCTCCTTGATTTCAGACTCTTTCGCACCGTCGAAGACCGGCGTTGCGATCGGCATACCTTTTTTCAGGTTTTCAGCGAGACGCATAACTTCTTCGTCAGTGAAGGTATTCAGATCAACCTTCTGACGAACGTCGGTACCCAGATCGTAGGCACGCTGGATGAACTCGCGCAGTTTGGCGACTTCCTGCTGCTGTTTCAGCATGGCGTTGATTTTCTCGCCAATACCTTTCGCAGCCATACCCAGGTGAGTTTCCAGGATCTGACCGATGTTCATACGAGACGGTACGCCCAGCGGGTTCAGTACGATGTCGACCGGCGTGCCGTTTTCATCGTAAGGCATATCTTCGATCGGGTTGATCTTAGAGATAACACCCTTGTTACCGTGACGACCTGCCATTTTGTCACCAGGCTGAATCTGACGTTTAACGGCCAGATACACTTTAACGATCTTCAGCACGCCCGGTGCCAGATCGTCGCCCTGAGTGATTTTACGGCGTTTCGCTTCGAGTTTTTTCTCGAACTCGTGTTTCAGTTCGTCGTACTGCTCAGCCAGCTGCTCCAGCTGGTTTTGTTTCTCTTCGTCGGTCAGGCCGAGTTCCAGCCAGCGATCGCGCGGCAGCTTGTCGAGCTTCTCAGCTTCGATACCGCCGGAGACCAGCACCGCATAGATACGACCAAACAGGCCAGCTTCGAGGATCTGCAGTTCTTCAGACAGGTCTTTCTTCGCCTGTTTGAGTTGCATCTCTTCGATTTCCAGCGCGCGTTTGTCTTTTTCTACGCCGTCGCGGGTGAAGACCTGAACGTCGATAATGGTACCGGAGACACCGTTTGGCACGCGCAGAGAAGAGTCTTTAACGTCAGACGCTTTCTCACCGAAGATCGCACGCAGCAGTTTCTCTTCTGGCGTCAGCTGGGTTTCACCTTTCGGGGTTACTTTACCAACCAGAATATCGCCACCGGTCACTTCCGCACCGATATAAACGATACCGGACTCATCCAGTTTAGAGAGTGCAGCTTCACCCACGTTCGGGATATCAGCGGTGATCTCTTCCGGCCCCAGCTTGGTGTCGCGGGACACGCACGCCAGTTCCTGAATGTGGATGGTGGTAAAACGGTCTTCCTGAACAACACGCTCGGATACGAGGATGGAGTCTTCGAAGTTGTAACCGTTCCACGGCATGAACGCGACGCGCATGTTCTGACCGAGCGCCAGTTCACCGAGGTCGGTAGACGGACCGTCAGCCAGCACGTCACCGCGCTCAATCGGCTCGCCCAGAGAGACACACGGCATCTGGTTGATGCAGGTGTTCTGGTTAGAGCGGGTGTACTTGGTCAGGTTATAGATGTCGATACCTGCTTCGCCCGGGTACATCTCGTCTTCGTTAACTTTGATAACGATACGGGACGCATCCACGTACTGAACCAGGCCGCCACGTTTAGCCACCGCAGTTACACCGGAGTCAACGGCAACAGCACGTTCCATACCGGTACCAACCAGCGGCTTATCAGCACGCAGGGTCGGAACGGCCTGACGTTGCATGTTCGCACCCATCAATGCACGGTTGGCGTCATCGTGTTCCAGGAACGGGATCAGGGACGCACCGACGGAAACCACCTGCTGGGTGGATACGTCCATGTAGTCAACCTGATCGCGGCTGAACAAGCTGGATTCGCCTTTACTACGGCAGGTAACCAGATCTTCTACAAAGTGGCCTTCGTCATCCAGGTTGGAGTTCGCCTGAGCAATAACGTAGTTACCTTCTTCGATAGCAGACAGGTAATGAATTTCGTCGGTCACAACGCCGTCGGTGACTTTACGATACGGAGTCTCAAGGAAGCCGTATTCGTTCGTCTGTGCGTACACGGACAGGGAGTTGATCAGACCGATGTTCGGACCTTCAGGCGTTTCGATTGGACATACGCGACCGTAGTGAGTCGGGTGTACGTCTCGAACTTCAAAGCCTGCGCGTTCGCGAGTCAGGCCGCCCGGGCCGAGTGCAGAGATACGACGTTTGTGCGTAATCTCAGACAGCGGGTTGTTCTGGTCCATAAACTGAGACAGCTGGCTGGAGCCAAAGAACTCTTTCACTGCTGCAGAAATCGGCTTGGCGTTGATCATATCCTGAGGCATCAGGGTATCCAGATCGCCCAGAGACAGACGCTCTTTCACCGCACGCTCTACGCGAACCAGGCCAACGCGGAACTGGTTTTCCGCCATTTCGCCAACGGAACGGATACGACGGTTGCCAAGGTGGTCGATATCATCGACTTCGCCTTTACCGTTACGGATATCGATGAGCTTCTTCATCACTTCAATGATGTCTTCTTTGCTCAGGATACCGGAACCTTCGATTTCGTCGCGCAGCAGAGAACGGTTGAACTTCATACGACCAACCGCGGACAGATCGTAGCGGTCTTCGGAGAAGAACAGGTTCTCGAACAGGCTTTCAGCAGCTTCACGAGTCGGCGGCTCACCAGGGCGCATCATGCGGTAGATTTCTACCAGTGCGCTCAGACGATCGTTGGTCGGGTCAACGCGTACAGTCTCAGAGATGTACGGACCGTGATCCAGATCGTTGGTGAACAGCGTTTCGATACGCTTATGGCCAGACTGGCTCAGCTTGGCCAGCAGATCCAGGCTCAGCTCCATGTTCGCCGGGCAGATCAGCTCGCCAGTAGATTCGTCAACATAGTCTTTAGAGGCAACTTTGCCAGCGATGTACTCAACCGGAACTTCGATATGTTTGATATCGTCTTTTTCCAGCTGGCGAATGTGACGCGCAGTGATGCGGCGTCCTTTCTCAACGTACACTTTACCGTTCGCTTCGATATCGAAGGAGGCGGTTTCGCCGCGCAGACGCTCCGGTACCAGTTCCATCTGCAGCTTGTTGTCGCGAATTTCAAAGACCACTTTTTCGAAGAACAGGTCAAGGATCTGCTCAGTGGTGTAATTCAGCGCGCGCAGAATGATGGTAGCCGGCAGCTTACGACGACGGTCGATACGGACAAACAGGTTGTCTTTCGGGTCGAATTCGAAGTCCAGCCAGGAGCCACGGTAAGGGATGATACGTGCGTTATACAGAACCTTACCGGAAGAGTGAGTCTTACCTTTGTCACTGTCAAAGAAGACGCCCGGGCTACGGTGCAGCTGAGAAACGATAACGCGCTCGGTACCGTTGATAACAAAGGTACCGTTGTCGGTCATGAGCGGAATTTCGCCCATGTAGACTTCTTGTTCTTTAATGTCTTTAACGGTGCCTTCCGGCGCTTCGCGCTCGTAGATCACCAGACGCAGTTTAACGCGCAGCGGTGCCGAGTAGGTCACGCCACGGATCTGACATTCTTTAACGTCAAAAACCGGTTCGCCCAGACGGTAGCTGACATACTGCAGCTCAGAATTACCGCTGTAGCTCTTAATCGGGAATACGGAACGGAAAGCTGCTTCCAGACCATACTGCCCTTCAGGATCTTGCTCGATGAACTTCTGAAACGAGTCAAGCTGGATAGAAAGGAGATAAGGTATGTCCAGAACCTGCGGACGTTTACCAAAATCCTTACGAATACGTTTTTTCTCGGTATAGGAGTAAACCATAGGGTTCCTCAGCTCGCTGACAAGTCGACCCATCTGCCCACATAAGGCAGTTTTTTATGCAACACTATTTTGTTGACCGGAAAATGGAACACTTTCCGCAATACCTGTTTCTATCACGCTTAAACCATTTCATTGCGATTTACACAGCTCAGGGACCCTAACCTGTCGCAGTATATTAAGTCGTCTATAGAAACAAGCATTGTCAGGACAACCAGTAGTCAAACAGTGTGAAATGCTACTGGCGCCTTACAGCGCAAAAAGGCTGGTGACCAAAAAGTCACCAGCCATCAGCCTGATTTCTCAGGCTGCAACCGGAAAGGTTGGCTTATTTAACTTCAACTTCAGCGCCAGCTTCTTCCAGAGATTTTTTCAGTGCTTCAGCGTCATCTTTGCTCACGCCTTCTTTCAGAGCAGCCGGAGCAGATTCTACCAGGTCTTTAGCTTCTTTCAGACCCAGGCCAGTCGCGCCACGTACTGCTTTGATAACGGCAACTTTGTTCGCGCCGATACCTTTCAGAATTACGTCGAATTCAGTTTTTTCTTCAGCAGCGTCAGCAGCCGGGCCAGCAGCAACAGCTACAGCAGCAGCAGCGGAAACACCGAATTTTTCTTCCATTGCAGAGATCAGCTCAACAACGTCCATTACGGACATAGCGGATACTGCTTCAATGATTTGATCTTTAGTGATAGACATTTAAATTGTTCCTGAATATCAGAATAAGTTTATACGTAAGCAGATGCTTTATGAAGATAACTGCGATTAAGCAGCTTCTTTCGCATCGCGTACAGCAGCCAGAGTGCGAACCAGTTTGCCAGCCGAAGCTTCTTTCATGGTTGCCATCAGGCGTGCAATTGCTTCTTCGTAGGTCGGCAGAGTTGCCAGGCGGTCGATTTGCGACGCCGGGATCAGCTCACCTTCAAAGGCTGCGGCTTTGACCTCAAATTTTGCATTCGCTTTCGCGAAATCTTTGAACAGACGAGCAGCTGCGCCCGGGTGTTCCATAGAGTATGCAATCAGGGTCGGACCAACAAACGTGTCTTTCAGGCACTCGAAAGGAGTACCTTCAACGACGCGGCGCAGCAGGGTGTTACGAACAACACGCATGTATACGCCAGCTTCACGACCTGCTTTACGCAGTTCAGTCATTTTGTCTACAGTAACGCCACGGGAATCCGCAACTACTGCAGACAGCGCGCCTTTGGCTACTTCGCTGACTTCAGCAACAATCGCTTGTTTGTCTTGAAGATTTAAAGCCATTAGCTTTGCTCCTGGATGTTTGCCAGAGCTCATGCTCCGGAACTCACTTCACTCAACTCAAAGAGAAGAGCGTCTTAATACGGTGAGCAGAAACAAGCCAGAGTATCCAAAAATAATCTTAGCGTTCTGTCACCGTCTACGCAGGGGATTAAGTTTCTTGCGAAACACCTGCGGTCTTCGACGGAGGCCTGGATAGGCCAGGCTCCAACGAACAAATCTTGTCTAGCCGTCGCTATTCACGCAGTGGCGGCGTTGACTGCCTTGCCACAGCCTGAATATCTCGGCTATACGTCTGCTATAAGCAGAATACGTGGGGGTAAGATTGTAGACAAATTCACCGCCCACGTAAAGCTAATCTTAGTTCGCAGAAGCGCTCAGACCAGCCTGATCAACGGCAACGCCAGCACCCATGGTGGTGGAGATGCTGATTTTCTTGATGTACACGCCTTTAGCCTGAGTCGGTTTCGCTTTTTTCAGCGCAACCAGCAGAGCTTCCAGGTTTTCTTTCAGTTTATCAGCGTCAAAATCCACTTTACCGATGGTGGTGTGGATGATGCCGTTTTTGTCGTTACGGTAACGAACCTGACCTGCTTTAGCGTTCTTAACCGCTTCAGCAACGTTCGGAGTTACAGTACCAACTTTCGGGTTTGGCATCAGGCCGCGCGGACCCAGAACCTGGCCCAGCTGGCCAACAACGCGCATTGCATCCGGAGAAGCAATAACCACGTCAAAGTTCATTTCGCCTTTTTTGATCTGGTCAGCCAGATCTTCCATACCTACCAGCTCTGCGCCAGCAGCTTTAGCTGCTTCAGCGTTCGGGCCCTGGGCAAATACGGCTACGCGAACTGAACGGCCAGTACCGTGCGGCAGTACGGTCGCGCCACGAACGTTCTGGTCAGATTTACGAGCGTCAATGCCGAGGTTAACGGCAACATCAACGCTTTCAACGAACTTAGCAGTCGCCAGTTCTTTCAGCAGAGAGATGGCTTCGTTGATGTCGTACTGTTTGGTCGCATCAACTTTGTCACGAATCACGGACATGCGCTTGGTCAGTTTAGCCATTTCTTAGTCCTCCACTACCAGGCCCATGGAACGTGCAGTACCTTCAATGGAGCGAGTCATCGCTTCAATGTCGGAACCAGTCATGTCGGCAGCTTTGGTCTGCGCGATTTCCTGCAGCTGAGCGCGGGAAATTTTACCTACTTTGTCTTTGTTCGGTTTACCGGAACCAGACTTGATACCAGCCGCTTTTTTCAGCAGAACTGCTGCCGGCGGAGTTTTGGTAACGAAGGTGAAAGAACGGTCAGCGTAAACGGTGATAACAACCGGGATTGGCAGACCTTTTTCCAGGGATTCAGTTTTTGCGTTGAACGCTTTGCAGAATTCCATGATGTTCACACCCTGCTGACCCAGTGCTGGACCAACCGGCGGACTCGGGTTTGCCATACCAGCTGCAACCTGCAGCTTGACGTAGGCTTGTACTTTCTTAGCCATTTAAATTTCCTCGTTTGGGTGTAGCGCCTTACAAAAGGCTCCCCGTGATAAATATCGCTTTACGGGCATCAGGCCCATAAAAACAAAAGGCGCGAAATTGTATGCCAATTTCGCGCCTCATGCAACGATTAAAGCGTTGCTTTTTTGATCGGCGGTTAAGCCTTTTCTACCTGGGCAAAGTCCAGCTCGACCGGCGTCGCACGACCGAAGATAGAAACGGACACTTTCAGACGAGACTTTTCGTAGTCCACTTCTTCAACCACGCCGTTAAAGTCGGCAAATGGGCCGTCGCTAACGCGTACCATTTCACCCGGCTCAAACAGCGTTTTCGGCCGCGGCTTATCGCCAACCTGCTGCAGACGGTTCATGATCGCATCGACTTCTTTGTCACTGATAGGCGCCGGACGGTCAGAAGTGCCGCCGATAAAGCCCATCACACGCGGTACGCTGCGCACCAGGTGCCAGCTCGCGTCGTTCATCACCATCTGGACCAGCACGTAGCCCGGGAAGAATTTACGTTCGCTTTTACGACGCTGGCCGCCGCGGATTTCGACCACTTCTTCGGTCGGCACCATGACTTCGCCAAACAGCTCTTCCATATTGTGTAATTTGATATGTTCACGCAACGAGGTAGCTACGCGACCTTCAAAACCAGAAAACGCCTGAACGACGTACCAGCGTTTTTTAGGAGCTTCAGACATCTCAGAACCTCAGGCCAGTGATAAAGGATACCAGGCGAACCAGAATACCATCCAGTCCCCACAGGATCAGTGACATTACGGCGGTCACCGCGGCAACAATCAACGTGGTATGCAGCGTTTCCTGGCGAGTCGGCCAGATCACCTTACGGACTTCGGTTCTCGCTTCACGAGCGAAAGCGACTGTCGCCTTACCTTTTGTCGTTAACAGCGCGACACCGCCTGCTGCAGCGATCAGAATCACTACGGCCAGCGCACGCACTGCCAGCATAATGTCACGATAAAGGAAGTTGCCGACGATGGCCACAACCAGCAGCACGACAACGATTGTCCACTTCATCGCTTCGAGGCCGCGCCCGCTCCCTTGAGCTTCGGTATTCGCACTCATAAACCAACCTGTCACAAGAATTCAGACAAATAACTTCACCCCGCATGAAATGCGAGGCGACCAAACCGAAATGCTCTGCTGCGTTTCGGACTTAACGCCCTCTTCAGAGCCTGTCTCAGCAATGATTATGACCCAAAAAATCACTGATGAGCCAGGTTCTGGTGTGAAAGCGTGCAAAAAGGGCATCAAATGATGCCCTTTTATTGCGCATTGCGTCAAATGTTATCAGCAATTAGCCGAGAACTTTAGCAACCACGCCTGCGCCAACGGTACGGCCGCCTTCACGGATTGCGAAACGCAGACCGTCGTCCATCG
>NZ_JBEAFR010000074.1:0-35656 GCF_040062315.1 Klebsiella sp. GW_Kp181 | reverse complement strand
CGAAAGGCCGAGAAAAACGCTAGACTATGAATCACCCGCAGAGCGGTTCAATAAGCGTGTTGCATCCATCGGTTGAACTCACAGTCAGAAGCGGATGTTGATGCTAAAGACCTGAGATAGAGGTACACCAGAAATGGCAGCCTCCTGATACTTACCCCTCTACAAAAAATCACCAATATCAGTTGGATGCTGATAACAAGGGCATTGGTTTTGGGTTTTATTTTTCATATCCGTATAAATTGATTCTACCTGATAAATACTCACCTAAATACACTTCACTGATTTTATTGAAGCCTTGCTTTATAACTTCATTTTCTAACCAGTCACTATTCTTGTTAAGGATTTCGAGCAGATCATGGTTGGCCAAACCATCCACTATGATTGGATAACGTATATTTTCATCACCATTTTGTATAATGGTTAACTGACCATTTTGTTCAAGTATCACTCGTTTAAGCTGTTCTATTTCATAAATACCACTTGCTCTTAATTTGAACATCAAATCATTAGCTGAAACACCATTGCGTAAACATTCCTTAACATTAACACTTCCATTATGAACCAAAGTAATAGGCTTTCCATCAAGAATTCTTTTTACTAACCGATTATTTTCTTTTAAAAACTTAAGAACAAAAACCAGAAAAGTCCATATAATTAATACCAGAACAAATTGTAGTACTGTTATTGATTCATTATAAATTACGCCACCAATAATCCCCCCCAGCACATAGTTCTGAACCTGATCCATTGCGGATGAAGGGGCCAGATTTCCCTTTCCCATGAGATTTATTTGAACAATTAAGCACAGTATTCCCAGTCCCAACTTTATTATGATAGGTGTATAAATTATCATTTCTATTCCTCAGTTTTTCACGATTTCAACATCTGGGGTTACTAACGAAACCTCTACCAGGCTGTATGTTTTTTGATCCAGACTTAAGTTGACACGATAATAAAAATCATTAATTTTAACGATAATGCCATCCGAAAGTTGTACTGAACTGGAGAATATAGAATTAACACTCACTTTTTTTTCTTGCGACAACAACCTAATAAAGTTGACCATTTGTGATGACCTGGAGTGTATATTTTGGCTATCGGTATAATCTGCATACTGAACACCAGAAATGAAGAGTAAAAATAAGAACGCAATGATCGTTAAGTCACGATATTTAGTTTGTAAACGATGGCGCATATACAGGCTAAAAACAACGATCAGGATAAATAATGTACTAAATATAATAATGTATTTTAAATAATCATTGATATTAGACTGCATTTGTAGATAATCGATGCCATAAAATCTCATAAATTTATAATCCCTAAACCTTCAATACCCCATTTTCGTTATAGTAACGCATAGCATCTTTCAGCCATGATGTTACTTAACAACCAGTAATTATCAGCCATCAGCTGCAATTTGTCATTATCTTTTAAGCCGTAAGTGGAGCATCGATGGATTAAGTATCTGCATATGGGGGATGTTGGCTCATGGAGCATTCTTATTTGGAATGAACAACTTAATCAAAGGTTCAAGCGCACAGCCGAAGGGTCTTCAAAATTGACCATCCATTTTGCAAAGATGTTCACAAATAAGTCTGGGACTCCCTGCTGAAAACCTTGTGCCGGAAATGAACATTTTGAGGCTATTGATGTAAGTATCCCGCATAATCGTGCCATTCACATTTAGAGATCCTCCGTCATAATCAGTCGGCCAACTAGTTTGCCGACCTGTACCTTGAGAACCGGGCGCTGAGTTGAGACTGATAACTGGCATCCTTTCTTTGTTAAAGTGCAGACAATCGCTATCGATTTTGCCGCCACGCATCTCGCAGCATTAGCTTTTGCCGCCGTTTTGTCTGGTCCGGTAGGAGTGCTGGGATGTGGCTTAATTATGGCTGGAATTGGTGCTATCGTTAACGATACCATCGTAGAAGAAGCTAACAAAATTATCGCTATTTAACACCAATTTAGTTTTGTAACTAATACAAAGTTATTATTATTTTATAATGGCTTCCTTCGATTGCAGAACTCTGTAAGCGATGCCAAAGGAATCGCGGATAAGAAATCAAATATATAATACAAAGTAAATTTATAGGTTTCAGTGGCATCAAATGGGCCATGCCTCATGATATTTTGGGGAAAAGTTTTGGCGGGATTTTGGGGAAGAAAAATAGACAAAAAACCGGGCTCTGCTGAACTGCGCCCGGTCTTCTTCTACTCGCCAAAACGCTCGACTAACTCAGCCCGCGGTTTTCCAGCATCGGCTCAATCTGCGGATCGTGTCCGCGCCACTGGCGATAAAGTTCTGCTAAATCAGTACTATTGCCGCGAGACAAAATCGCCTCGCGGAAGCGCTGGCCGTTTTCACGGCTTAAACCACCCTGCTCAACGAACCACTGGTAGCCGTCGTCCGCCAGCATCTGCGTCCACAGATAGGCGTAATAACCCGCGGCGTAGCCGCCGCCGAAAATATGCGAGAAGTAGCTGCTGCGATAGCGTGGCGGCACGGCGGGAAGATCCATTTTCTCCGCATGCAGGGCTGCGGCTTCAAAAGTATCAACGTCATCGGCTAGCTTATCCACGGCTACGCTGTGCCAGTGCATATCCAGCAGCGCCGCCGCGAGCAGCTCACTCATATCGTAGCCTTTATTAAACTTCGCCGCGCGGAACATGCTGTCGCGAAGCGCTGCCGGCATGGCCTCGCCGGTTTGGTAATGCCGCGCATAGTGGGCAAACACCTGCGGCTCGCTGGCCCAATGTTCATAAATCTGCGAAGGAAACTCAACAAAATCGCGTGGCGTATTGGTTCCCGACAGGCTGGCGTACTTCTGGCTGGCAAACAGCCCGTGCAGCGTATGGCCAAACTCGTGAAATAAAGTGATAACTTCATCCCAGGAAAGCAACGCGCTGTGCCCGGCTTTCGGTTTCTGATAGTTACAGACGTTGTAGATAACCGGATGCTGCGCACGCAGGGTGGATTGTTCGACAAATACGCCCATCCACGCCCCGCCGCTTTTGCTATCCCGCGAGAAATAGTCGCCATAAAAAAGTGCGATACCCTCACCGCTAGCGTCGATGATTTCCCAGACCCGCACGTCAGGGTGATAAACCGGGATATCGAATCGTTCCACAAAGCGAATGCCAAACAGCTGTGTCGCTGCCCAGAATACGCCATCACGCAGAACGCGCTCGAGAGCAAAATAGGGCTTAAGCTGTGCTTCATCGATAGCAAATTTCGCCCTGCGCACCTGTTCTGCGTAATAGAGCCAGTCCCACGCTGCCGCGCGGAAGTCGCCGCCTTCCTGATCGATAACCTGCTGAATATCCGCCAGCTCCTGTTCGGCTCGCGCCCGCGCCGCCGGAGCGATTCGCCGCATAAAGGCAAACGCCTCTGCCGGGGCGCCCGCCATCTGATCGGCCATCGACCAGCTGGCAAAGTCATCTGCGCCCAGCAGTTGCGCTTTGCGCGCGCGGATTGCCGTCAACCGCAGCACCAGCTCGCGTGTGTCATTCGCATCGCCCTTCTGATTTCGCGTCCAGCCAGCTGCAAAAAGATTTTCTCGCGTTTGCCGATCCTGCAACGAAAGCAGCGCAGGCTGCTGGGTGGTATTGAGCAGAGAAAGCAGCCAGCGTCCACTTAACCCTTTCTCCTGCGCGGCTTCTGCCGCTGCGCTTATCTCATCATCGCTGAGACCTGTGAGCTGATGAACATAATCCACCGCCAGGCCCCCCGATTTTACCGCCGCCAGCAGGCGCTGTTGGAACTGGCTTTGCAGCGCCGCCGCTTCGGTATTCAGCGCGCGCAGCGCCGCTTTTTGCTCTTCCGCAAGCGTGGCTCCCGCAAGGGTAAAGCGTTGCCAGGTTACCTCCAGGAGACGTCTGGACTCGGCGTCAAGGGAGAGCGATTCTCGCCGCTCCCACACCAGCTTCACCCGCTGAAAAAGAGCATCGTTGAGCCAGATATCGTTAGCCAGTTCAGCCAGCTCGGCGGAAAACTGCTCATCGAGGGCCTGAATGGTCGGGTTAGTCTCCGCGCCTGCCATCGCAAAAAAGACGTTGGTTACCCGCGCCAGCAGCTGACCGCTCTGCTCCAGGGCCTCCAGGGTATTGGCAAAATCAGCCGGCTGCGGGTTATTAACGATAGCGGCAATTTCTTCACGCTGGCGACGAACGCCTTCGTCGAAGGCGGGTCGGTAATGGCTGACGTCAATCAGATCGAAACGCGGCGCCTGATAAGGTAGCAGGCTAACGCTGAAAAAAGGATTGTTCTCCGACATCTTCATCTCCTGAAAACGATTATCCTGTAAGATTAGGCAACTCATTGATTGACCGCAATCAATACTCTGTTTATCGCCGCGATCGACAACGTCTGACTGATGATTTCCATTACCCGTCGCCGGGATCGCGTGCTATGGTATGAAGACACAAAAAGCGTTGAGGAACAGTAAGATGATTATCCTGGTTACCGGAGCAACCGCGGGTTTTGGTGAAAGCATTACTCGCCGTTTTATCGCTAACGGTCACAAAGTGATTGCCACCGGGCGTCGCGAAGAACGCCTGAAAACTCTTAAGGATGAGCTGGGCGAGAATCTTTATACCGCCCAGCTGGACGTACGCAATCGCGCAGCCATCGAAGAGATGATTGCCGGGCTGCCGGCTGACTGGCAGGCGATTGATGTTCTCGTCAATAATGCCGGGCTTGCGCTGGGTCTTGAACCCGCCCATAAAGCCAGCATTGAAGACTGGGAAGACATGATTGACACCAATAACAAAGGGCTGGTTTATATGACCCGCGCCGTTCTGCCGGGAATGGTTGAACGTAATCGCGGCCATATCATTAACATCGGCTCGGTCGCCGGCGCGTGGCCATATGCAGGCGGTAACGTCTACGGCGCGACCAAGGCGTTTGTGCGCCAGTTCAGCCTGAACCTGCGTACAGACCTGCACGGTACGGCCCTGCGCGTGACCGATATTGAACCGGGCCTGGTTGGCGGAACCGAATTCTCTAACGTGCGCTTTAAAGGTGACGACGCGAAGGCGGGTAAAGCCTACGAGAATACCGAAGCCCTGACGCCGGAAGACGTCACCGAAGCGGTCTGGTGGGTCGCGAACCTGCCAAAACACGTCAACATCAACACCCTGGAAATGATGCCGGTCAGCCAAAGTTTTGCCGGACTGAACGTTCACCGTCAGGGCTAAGCTCCGTGACCCGGCCTGCAGGCCGGGTCTGGGCTGGACGGTAAAAATCCCGTAAAATAGCGCAACTACCTTATAAAAAGTAACCATCAATGGCCGCAGAAGCTCAACTGAATCCGACACAGCCCGTAAATCAGCAAATTTATCGTATCCTTCGTCGGGATATCGTCCATTGTCTGATTCCGCCCGGGACCCCGCTTTCGGAGAAAGAAGTCTCCGTGCGCTTTGACGTTTCTCGCCAGCCGGTGCGCGAAGCCTTTATAAAACTGGCTGAAAATGGCCTGATCCAGATCCGTCCGCAGCGCGGCAGCTACGTAAATAAGATCTCTCTCTCGCAGGTACGCAACGGTTGTTTTGTCCGCCAGGCTATCGAATGCGCCGTGGTGCGACGCGCTGCCGGAATGGTGAATGATGAGCAGCTCTACCAGCTTGAGCAAAATCTTAATCAGCAGCGCACGGCGGTTGAGCGCCAGCAGTTAACCGATTTTTTCCAGCTGGATGATGAGTTTCATCAGAAGCTTTCGCAAATTGCCGACTGTCAGCTCGCCTGGGATACCGTTGAAAACATTAAAGCCACCATTGACCGGGTGCGCTACATGAGCCTCGATCACGTCACTCCTCCCGATATGATGCTGCGCCAGCATTATGATATTTTCCAGCCGCTGGTGGCCCGCAACCCGGATGCGGTTGAAAAGGCGATGAGCCTGCATCTGCAAGAAATTAGCGAATCCGTGCTGCTGGTACGTCAGGAAAATAGCGACTGGTTTAGCGAAGAGTAAAATGCGTAGCGGCAGAACGTTTCTCTGCCGCCAGAAACAAAATGATCGGTATTATCTGACAACCAAAACCGGTATTTTGGCGTGGCGTAAAATCGACTCGGCGTTAGAGCCCAACAGATGGGTTGATATTCCCGGTTTACGGGAGCCAATAACGATAACATCAAATTCTTCATTACTGCTCACCGCCAGGATTTCATCACGTACGTTGCCAAACACCACTCTGGAGTGAATTCGCCCGGCGGGAATCGAGAACAGACGGGATATCGTCTTCATTTTTTTCTCCGACTCCTCGCGCATATAGGCTTCAAACTTACGTATATCAGCCGCAAAGCCGCGCAATATTGAGCTACTGCTGTTCGGCAGAACGTTGAGCAGCGTTATTTCACCTTCATCCGCTGAGGCCAAAAACTCGGCATGACGCACCGCCTTATCACTTAAATCCATTTCAAAAACGTCTACTGGCAACAAAATTTTTTTGTACATAGACCGTTCTCCTTTTTTCTGAGGAAACTTAGTAAGTTAACTCATCATGCCATAGTTACTTCAGCAGGTGAATGATAAATCCCCCAAATAAATACTTTAGAGATTAAAATAAACGCCAATTATTTATACTTAACTGTTGTTAGATAAAGTTATGTATATTCAACGATCTGGATCAAGATTTATTATTTAAACAGCCCTCCCTGAACATAAAAATAGTGTTCAGAAATGGTATGTAACAGTAATGCCGCCATCATCGGCGGCACCATGTTTAGTTCTCCTGAGCCCAGGCGGCAACGGTCGCTTTGGCTCCGTGTTTTTTCAGCGACAGATAAGCGCGCGTAACCTCATTAACAAACCGGGGCTCCTGGCTCAGGTCCTGGCCGAAAATAGCCTCAATGCCCATCAGCGCTTTAACCCGCTCTTCTCCGTCCGCGCTATTTTGGACAGTCTGCTGGATGATCGGCAATAGCGGATCGGAAATTTCAATTTCCTGCCCCCGGTCGTCCACCCCGCTGACGTAGCGCATCCAGCCGGCAACGCCCATCGCCAGCAGCGTAAAGTCGCTGCCATGAACCAGGTGCCAGCGAATCGAATCCAGCATCCGCTGCGGTAGCTTCTGACTGCCGTCCATGGCTATCTGCCAGGTACGGTGCTGCAGCGCCGGGTTGCTATAGCGATCGATCAACAGGCCGGCATAGCGTGCCAGATCAACGCCCTGCACGCTTAGCGTCGGCGCCTGCTCAGTCATCATCAGCGCATGCGCGGCGCGGCGATAGTTGTCGTCCAGCATGCAGTCATTAATATGCTGGTAGCCGGCCAGATAGCCCAGCCAGGCAAGGAAAGAGTGGCTGCCGTTTAGCATGCGCAGCTTCATCTCTTCAAACGGCAGCACGTCAGAGACCAGTTCGGCGCCGGCTTTCTCCCATTCTGGACGACCGGCGACAAAGTTATCTTCGATGACCCACTGGCGAAACGGCTCACAGGCGACGCCCGCCGGGTCACGAACGCCGGTAAGCTGCTCAATTTTCTCTAATGTATCGGCCGTTACCGCCGGAACGATGCGGTCCACCATAGTGGAGGGAAAAGTGACATTACGCGCAATCCACTCGGCTAACTCAGCATCGACAGCGTTAGCATAGGCGCAGACGACATTACGCATTACGTGACCGTTTTCCGGCATATTATCGCAGGACATGACGCTGAACGGCGGCAGTCCTGCTGCTTTGCGCCGCGCCAGCGCTTCAACCACCACGCCCGGCGCGGATTTCGGTTGATGAGGATGTTGTAAATCGGCAGCAATTAACGGATGGTCCAGCTGCAGCTGGCCGCTGGCCGGAGAGTGGCAGTAGCCCTTTTCAGTAATGGTCAGTGACACAATCGCGACCTCGGGCTCGCACATTTTCGCCAGTACGCTTTCCAGGCCATCCACCTGGGCATGTATCGCCTGCTTAACCACGCCAACAACGCGAGCGGTCCAGGCATCGGCCGACATTTCCGCGACGGTAAAAAGTAAATCCTGCTGCTGCAGGTCGGCAATCTGCTGTTCGCCGCCGATCAGGTTTACCTCAATATAACCCCAGTCGCTGTCGTGCTCCGTCGCCAGAATATCTGCATATACGGCCTGATGCGCGCGATGAAATGCGCCAAAGCCCAGATGGACAATGCGCGGAACGAGACGGTTACGATCGTAGGATGGCAGCGTGGCATGCGCTGTTAAAAGCATATTTTCCATGGTGGCTCTCATATTTATGATTTCTGAATCCCCACGTGAAGTGAGAATGGGCTGTTGATATAAACCCTCTCATGCAACCGGTATGATATCCTTGACCTTTATCAACTACCATACAAGACAGAGTGGGTTATTTACCGTGCTATTTCACGCACTAAAAGCGTGAAAAAATGCCGGGCTAAAGGCCCGGCAGATTGTTATTTTTGGCTATCATCATTCGGTGCGGAATGTATGCTGCTTAAATATATTGTCCGTTGCCCACCGCTTTATTCTGCGGTGCGCAATCCGCTGCATCATTCAGCAAGCTCAGATCGCGATCGCGAACTTCAGGCATCAGGATGGCAGAAATTAAGCCGATGATTGAGTAGCACACCAGCATAACAACAATGGGCATCCATGAACCGGTCATATTACAGAAGATACCGGCCAGAACAGGGCCAAAGCCAACCGCGACTAAACCACCCGCCTCTTTAGAGATTGCCATGCGGGTAAAGCGGTTACGTGAGCCGAATATTTCAGCCATCGTAATATTTTCCAGCGCAAACAGGCCTAATACAGCGACGTTATGAATGACGATTAATGACGCCATAATGGTGCTCGCGCTGTAGCTTTTATCAACAATAATCGACAGCATCGGCCAGGCCAGAATAATGGCTGAAATATTGATGATAATATAAGGGATGCGGCGCCCTACTTTATCTGACAGCCAGCCCAGGAATGGAATGGTGATAAAACCAATCACGGAGCTGATCATTAGCGCATCGGTGGGGATACCTTTATCAAACATTAAGGTTTGAACCAGATAGCCCGCCAGGAACGTTTGCAACAGCCCTGAATTTCCGGCCTGCCCAAAGCGCAGCCCCGTGGCCAGCCAGAAAGACTTACTTTTCAGCATTGCGCTGAAGGAGCCTTCCTGAGCGGCCACTCCATTTTGCAGAGTGCCTTCTTCGCTCACCTTTTCAAATACCGGGCTTTCTTTCAGATTGAGGCGCAGCCAGATGGCAAAGATCATCACCACTACGCTGGCGAGGAACGGCACACGCCATCCCCACGCGACGAGCTGTTCGCGATCCAGCACGAAGAACATCACCGCCCAGATAGCCGTAGCGCTTAAGGTACCGCAGTTGGTTCCCATCGCTACCAGCGAAGAGATAATTCCGCGCTTACCTTTCGGCGCATATTCCGCCAGCATGGTGCCCGCACCGGATATTTCAGCGCCCGCGCCCAGTCCCTGAATAATGCGTAATGTGACCAGCAATACCGGCGCTAAAATCCCCACCTGCGCATAGGTTGGCAGCACGCCAATGAGCGTAGTGCAAATACCCATCATCGTGATGGTAATAAACAGGACTTTCTTACGCCCAATACGGTCGCCCATTTTACCGAAAATAAAGGCGCCGACGATGCGCGCAATATAGCCTGCGCCGTACGTGCCCATCGCCAGAATAAGCGCCATAGCGGCAGATTGCTCCGGGAAAAATATCTCGTGGAAAACCAGCGCTGCGCCCAGGGAATAGAGCTGGAAATCCATAAACTCCAGCGCAGTACCTAACCAACCAGATACGGCTGCACGAATGAGATCGGAAGTGGTTCTCTCATTTTTAACGGTAGTCATAATGATTATCTCTAATTGTAGGGTACAAAGTCCGCACCTGTTATTATTGCCCGAAGGTTAATAAAACCTTGCAGCAACGTTTTCTGTCATTTTCAAAAAGCTCAAGAGCGTCAACAACGTGTTGATACGCAAATTCGTGGGTAATCAACTCCTGCGGATCAATTAACCCTTGTTCTAACCAATCAATGACCACGGGGAATTTATTGGCGTTAAGCCGCGATGAGAAAATCGACAGTTCTTTCCCCGTAATTCCTTGCTGCGCCACCTGCGAAGGCTCAGTCGAGAAGCCCATCAAGACAATTCTCGCCGCCGGCGAGGCCAGGGTAACCGCCTCTTGTAAAATAGAGGGATGGCAGGCCGCATCAATGATCAGCGTCGGAAGGATCCCCTGCGCCTTCAGCGTGTCAGCCAGAGGCTCATTGCTGTTGTTAATTACCCAATCCGCTCCGTTACGCTCGGCCATCTGCAGGCGTTCATCGATGCGGTCGACAACGATAACCTGCTTAACGCGGTACACCCGCTTCAGCACCTGTATGGTCGTCAGGCCCATAGGACCCGCGCCGTATACCAGCGCAATATCCTGGTCGGTCGGCGAAACGTGCCCGGTAACGTTGGCCGCAATAGTGAAAGGCTCAATCATCACCGCATCCTTGTCGGAAACGTTGTCAGGCACCCGCCAGGCATTTTTCGCCGGCACCACCGCGTATTCGCTAAACCCCCCGTCCCGATGCACGCCAAGCACCACTAACGAAGTGCAGACGTTCGGCTTGCCCACGGAACAGGGGTAGCAATGACCGCAGCTAATGACCGGATCAACGCTCACGCGCTGGCCGATGGCTTTGTCGGTAACGCCCTCGCCAATGGCGTCGATAACGCCAAAAAATTCATGGCCTATCACCCGCGGGTATTTGGCAAACGGATTATGTCCACGGTAAATATGGCTATCGGAACCGCATATTCCCGCCAGTTTCACCTTAACCCGTACTTCTCCTGCGGCAGGTTGCGGGAGCGGACGCTCTTCAATCACCAGTTCATTCGGCTGACGAATTACGATACTTTTCATTTGTTATTTCCTTCGTTACCAGTTCCACAACGTGCCGTCTTCCAGACGTGCGACAGGCAGATAAGCCGGTTCATAGGGGTATTTCGCGGCCAGTTTTTCATCAAATTCGATACCGAGTCCTGGTTTTTCCCCCGGGTGCATATAGCCGTTATCAAATGTCCAGCTATGCGGGAAAACTTCCAGCATCTGCTCGGAGTAGCCCATATATTCCTGTACGCCGAAATTCGGTACCCACAGGTCGAAATGCAGCGCGGCGGCCATGCAGACCGGAGAGAGATCGGACGGCCCGTGCGAGCCGGTGCGCACCTGATAAAGCGAGGCGAAATCGGCAATCCGGCGCATTCCTGTAATCCCGCCTGCGTGAGTGATGGTGGTACGGATATAGTCAATCAGCTGCTCTTCAATCAGCTGTTTACAGTCCCAGATGCTGTTGAACACTTCTCCAACGGCAATCGGCGTGACGGTATGCTGACGAATTAAACGGAAGCACTCCTGGTTTTCTGCCGGGGTCGGATCTTCCATCCAGAACAGGCGGTACTCTTCAATGCTTTTGCCAAAACGCGCCGCTTCGATCGGCGTCAGGCGATGGTGCATGTCGTGCAGCAGATGCTCGTCAAAACCAAACTTTTCGCGCACGGCGGCAAACAGGCGCGGAGTGAAATCGAGATACTTTTCGGTGGACCATAGCTGTTCTTCCGGCCACTGGCCTTTCGTTGCCGGTTCGTAGGCCTGGCCTTTACCTTTCGCCATACCGTAAGTGGTTTTCATTCCCGGCACGCCGCACTGCACGCGAATCGCTTTAAACCCCATCTCTTTATGGCGCGCGTAGTCGTCCAGCACTTCGTCAATAGAGTGGCCGGTGGTATGGCAATAAACCATGACCCCTTCCCGCGAAGCCCCGCCCAGCAGCTGATACAGCGGCATACCCGCAGCCTTCGCTTTGATATCCCACAGCGCCATATCGATAGCGGAAATCGCCGACATCGTGACCGGGCCGCGACGCCAGTAGGCGCCCTTGTAGAAAAACTGCCAGATATCTTCTATGCGGTGCGCATCGCGGCCAATCAGCTGCGGGCAGAGGTGATCCCGCAGATACGATGCAACGGACAGCTCGCGGCCGTTTAGCGTCGCGTCACCTAAACCGACGATACCATCATCAGTGGTGATCTTAAGGGTGACGAAGTTGCGTCCCGGGCAGGTGACGAAAACTTCAGCGGCAACGATCTTCATTTCTTCTTCCTTACTTCTATGCGGTTAGTGAACAAAATTAAAACATCAGACCTACTACCATACAAGTATAACGATCGAAAAAGACGCGACAGATCACATTATCTCAGCGCGGTCAGGGAGGGTATAAACGGAGAAGGAATGGGCTAATGCACAAGACAAAGAGGCCGGGATAGCGGTATTTACCCCGGCTTTTTTAACAGAAAAGAAGGGCTAAGCGCGTCCCCAGCCGGCCACAATAATCAGCATGCCGCACAGCGCAACCAGCGCCCCGGCCCAATCATAATGGCTCAGTTTGACGCCATCGACGAAACGCAACCATAGCAGAGCGGTGCAAACATATACCCCGCCATAAGCGGCGTACACCCGCCCACTTGCCTCCGGGTGCAGCGTCAACAGCCAGACAAAAAGCGCCAACGCCAGGCCGGTCGGAATCAGTAGCCAGGGCGTCGCCCCACGTTTTAACCATAGCCACGGTAAATAGCAGCCAATGATTTCACACAGCGCGGTGGCAAAGAAAAGCAGCGTGGTTTTTACCATTTAAAACGTCGTAAGTTGAGCAAGCGTTAACTCATTCTACGCAATAATGGCCGTCGTTAACTCTATTTTGTCGGGTATGCCGTCGAAAGGAGATGTAGTAAACTCACACCACGGGGATCACTTAAAGGAAATCGTGATGAACACAACACTGAACAAACGCTGGTGTCTGACCGCCCTGCTGGCGCTGAGCGCGATGGTCTTTACCGCATCGTCGTTCGCCAAAACGGACAAGCTGGTCATTGAGTCCGGCGACAGCGCCCAGAGCCGCCAGCAGGCCGCGATGGAAAAAGAGCAGTGGAACGACACCCGCTCTTTACGCCAGAAGGTCAACAAGCGCGCCGAAAAAGAGTGGGACAAAGCCGACGTGGCTTTTGATGCCCAGGACAACTGCCAGAAGAGCGCGAACGTCAACGCGTACTGGGAACCTAACACCCTGCGCTGCCTTGACCGCCGCACTGGCCGCACTATTACTCCGTAATGTATGGCGCCTGCGGGCGCCATAATCAGTAAAACTTCGCTATAACACACAGGTATTCCCATGACTGACGCTTATCACGTCAAACTCCGCCCGCTTGAGCGCGAAGACCTCCGCTTTGTCCACCAGCTCGACAACAACGCCAGCGTTATGCGCTACTGGTTTGAAGAGCCCTATGAAGCCTTTGTTGAACTTTCCGACCTGTACGACAAGCACATTCACGATCAGAGCGAACGCCGCTTTGTTATTGAATGCGACGGCGAAAAGGCCGGACTGGTTGAGCTGGTTGAAATCAACCACGTGCACCGTCGCGCTGAGTTTCAGATCATCATCTCCCCTGATTATCAGGGCAAAGGACTGGCCACCCGCGCCGCTAAGCTCGCCATGGATTACGGCTTTATGGTGCTCAACTTATATAAGCTCTACCTTATTGTCGATAAAGAAAATGAAAAAGCGATCCACATCTACCGCAAGCTCGGATTTATGGTGGAAGGTGAACTGATCCACGAATTCTTTATTAACGGTGAATACCGCAATACCATCCGTATGTGCCTGTTCCAACACCAGTATCTGGCCGAGCATAAACCACAGGGCCAGACGCTGCTGAAACCGACGGCTCAGTAATAGTCAATGGTGCTTTTGATGGTGTAGTGGCGGATTAGCGCAGGCTGTACGCTGTCGTCGACAACCTTAAGCTCACAGCTTACCGGGTTGTCGTGGTCGTCGTAATCGCAGGTCTGACTTACGTTGCCCAGCGTGCGGTCATTAAAGATGCTCACTGCGGTGTAGTCCATCTTTTTGCGCGGATCGGACGACGGCGTTGAGCTTACCGTAAAACGCTCGCCTTTAGCGGTGGTCGTTTTACCCAGCGGATAGCCTTCGCTATCATAGCGGTAGGTCGCGGTGCTCTCCTTGCCGCGAGCGGTCACAACAAATCCGTTATCATCGGTTTCCCACGACACGCCCGCCGAAGGCATTTCCGCCAGCTGGCATTTTCCTTGCAAACGCAGGCGTTTTTCCTGGCTTTGCGCATCCAGATAGTAGTTCGCGTCCAGCACCAGCGCCGCGCCGGTTTTGTTCTCCAGGTCTTCAAAGGCCAGCAGGTCAAAGCACCCTTCGCTGGATAAACGCCCTTTAACCCACTTCACCACTTCATCATGTTCGTCATACAGCGTCTGGCTAAACTCTTTCACCGGCCCACGCAGCGGATCGAACTCAAATTCGTTAGAAAAACTGGCCATTTCGGGAGTGAAGGCCTGAGGTGCTTCCTTTTCATCGCAGGCGCTAAGCGCTCCGACAGCCAGTAACAGCAAAAACCGTTTTTTCACGCGCGATTCCTTTTGTGCATAGTACAATCATATTAGCAAATACAATTGTTTACACCACTTCTGCTATGCTTAATTCTGGATAACGTCAATAAGGAGTTTATGATGAAACTATCCCCCTGGCTCTGTGCGGCCCTGCTTCTGGGTTCGACAGCTGCTTTCGCGGCGCCGGATTCCTGCGAGCGGGTAAAAAGCGATATTCAGCAGAAAATCATCAACAACGGCGTCCCGGAATCGGGCTTTAGCCTGGCGATCGTCCCGAACGACCAGCCCGATCGGCCCGGCGAGCAGGTGGTCGGCCACTGCGCCAACGATACCTTTAAAATCATCTACACCCGCGACAGCGGCGCGCAGTAACCTCACCGCATGACTGGAGAAGTCTTATCCCTTGGTTGACCGGGGATAAGATCTCTCTACTCCGTTTTAAGTAAGATCCCTCACTCTCCACGCCGACATTAAGCAGGCGTTGGCATTACGCCATTATAACAAAATCATGGAGTGAGCAATGTCTAACCAGGAACATACCGACGGCCTTACCCGCCGAACGCTAATCAAATCGACCGCCCTTGGTTCGCTGGCCCTCGCCGCCGGCGGTTTATCGCTGCCTTTCAGCCTCCGCAATGCCGCCGCCGCGGTGCAAGACGCTACGCGCGGTGAAGAACGGATTGTCTGGGGGGCCTGCTCGGTCAACTGCGGCAGCCGCTGCGCGCTGCGTTCACACGTGCGTGACGATGAAGTCGTCTGGGTCGAAACCGACAATACCGGCGCGGATATTTATGGCGATCACCAGGTGCGCGCGTGCCTGCGCGGCCGTTCCATTCGCCGGCGCATTAATCATCCCGATCGCCTTAATTATCCCATGAAGCGCGTCGGTAAACGCGGCGAAGGCAAGTTTGTCCGCATTAGCTGGGAAGAGGCGCTGGATACGATTGCCGGCAATCTCAAACGCATCGTCAAAGATTATGGCAACGAAGCCGTTTATATTAACTACTCTTCGGGGATTGTCGGCGGCAACATGACGCGTTCGTCGCCCACCGCCTCACCGGTAATGCGCCTGATGAACTGCTACGGCGGCTCATTGAATCAATACGGGACCTACAGTACAGCGCAAATTGCCTGCGCCATGCCCTACACCTACGGCAGCAATGATGGCAACAGCACCTCCGATATTGAAAACAGCAAGCTGGTGGTGATGTTCGGTAATAACCCGGCAGAAACCCGCATGAGCGGTGGCGGCATCACTTATTATTTAGAACAGGCGCGCGAGCGCTCTAACGCGCGAATGATCGTTATCGACCCGCGCTATACCGATACCGCCGCCGGGCGGGAAGATGAGTGGATCCCGATTCGCCCCGGCACCGACGCCGCGCTGGTGGCCGGCATCGCCTGGGTGCTGATTAATGAAAATCTGGTCGATCAGCCATTCCTCGATAAATACTGCGTCGGTTACGATGAGAAAACGCTGCCGGCAGATGCCCCGGCGAACGGGCATTACAAAGCGTATATTCTCGGCGAGGGTGACGACGGCACGGCGAAAACCCCACAATGGGCATCGCGGATCACCGGCATTCCCGTCGACCGCATCATCAAGCTGGCACGGGAAATCGGCAGCACGAAACCGGCTTATATTTGCCAGGGATGGGGACCGCAGCGCCAGGCTAACGGTGAACTGTCGGCCCGAGCGATCGCCATGCTGCCGATACTGACCGGCAACGTCGGCATTAACGGCGGCAACAGCGGCGCCCGCGAATCCACCTATACCATCACTATTGAACGCCTGCCGGTGCTGACCAATCCGGTTAAAACCGCCATCTCCTGCTTTAGCTGGACCGACGCCATCGCTCGCGGCCCGGAAATGACCGCCACCCGCGACGGCGTACGCGGCAAAGAGAAGCTGGATGTGCCAATTAAATTCCTCTGGAACTATGCCGGCAACACCATCATCAACCAGCACTCGGATATCAATAAAACCCACGAGATCCTGCAGGATGAAAGCAAATGCGAGATGATCGTGGTTATCGAAAACTTTATGACTTCATCGGCCAAATATGCCGATATTCTGCTGCCGGACCTGATGACCGTCGAGCAGGAAGATATTATTCCCAACGATTACGCCGGCAATATGGGTTATCTCATTTTCATTCAGCCGGTCACCTCCGCCAAATTTGAGCGCAAACCTATCTACTGGATCCTTAGCGAAGTGGCAAAACGGCTTGGCGAGGATGTCCACCAGAAGTTTACCGAAGGCCGTACCCAGGAGCAGTGGCTGCAGCATTTATACGCGAAAATGCTGGCGAAAGACCCGGCGCTCCCGAGCTATGACGAACTGAAAAAGATGGGAATTTATAAACGTAAAGACCCCAACGGCCACTTTGTCGCCTATCGCGACTTCCGTAAAGACCCGGCCGCTAATCCGTTAAAAACCCCGTCGGGTAAAATCGAGATTTACTCCAGCCGTCTGGCGGAGATCGCCGCAAACTGGCAGCTCGAAAAGGACGAAACCATTAGCCCGCTGCCGGTCTACGCCTCAACCTTTGAAGGCTGGGATGATCCTTTACGCGAGAAGTTCCCGCTGCAAATGTTCGGCTTCCACTACAAGGCGCGCACCCACTCAAGCTACGGCAATGTGGATATACTTCAGGCAGCCTGCCGTCAGGAGGTGTGGCTAAATCCTCTGGACGCCGAAAAACGCGGGATCAAGAACGGCGATATGGTGCGCGTATTCAACGCCCGCGGCGAACTGCGGATCCCGGCCAAGGTGACCCCGCGCATCATGCCCGGCGTGTCGGCGATGGGCCAGGGGGCCTGGCATGATGCCAATATGAATGGCGATCGTATCGATCGCGGCTCCTGTATCAATACGCTGACGACGCACCGCCCTTCGCCGCTGGCTAAGGGTAACCCGCAGCACACCAATCTGGTCGAAATCGAGAAGGTTTAAGGAGTAAACCATGAGCGCTCAGTATGGATTTTTTATCGACTCCGCCCGCTGCACGGGCTGTAAGACCTGCGAGCTGGCCTGTAAGGATTATAAAAACTTAACGCCTGATGTCAGCTTTCGCCGCATCTACGAATACGCGGGCGGCGACTGGCAGGAAGATAACGGCGTGTGGCAGCAAAACGTCTTCGCCTATTACCTGTCAATCGCCTGCAACCACTGCGCAGATCCGGCCTGCACGAAAGTATGCCCCAGCGGCGCCATGCACAAGCGCGATGACGGTTTCGTGGTAGTGAACGAAGAGGTATGCATCGGCTGTCGCTACTGCCATATGGCCTGCCCTTACGGTGCGCCGCAGTACAACGCGGCAAAAGGCCATATGACCAAATGCGACGGCTGCTACGACCGGGTCGCCGAAGGTAAAAAACCGATATGCGTCGAGTCCTGCCCGCTGAGGGCTCTCGACTTTGGCCCCATCGAAGAACTCCGCGAAAAACACGGTCAGCTGGCCGCCGTCGCTCCGCTGCCGTCTGCGCACTTCACCAGGCCGAGTATCGTGATCAAACCGAACGCCAATGCGCGTCCGTGCGGCGATACCACCGGCTATCTGGCCAACCCGAAGGAGGTATAAAATGGGAAACGGATGGCATGAATGGCCGCTGGTGCTGTTTACGGTGCTAGGGCAAAGCGTCGCAGGGGCGATTATCGTCAGCGGGCTGGGCTGGCTTTCGCTGAATAACAACTCCGAAGCCCGGCAGCGCCTGGTGCGGGGCATGTTTTTTATCTGGCTGATAATGGGGATTGGCTTTCTCGCGTCAATCATTCACCTCGGCTCGCCGCTGCGGGCATTTAACGCCCTTAACCGGGTGGGATCATCGGCGTTAAGCAATGAAATTGCCAGCGGCGCACTATTTTTCGCCATCGGGGGTTTCTGGTGGCTGGTGACGATTCTCGGGAAAATGCCGCGGGTTCTGGCGAAAGCCTGGCTCCTGCTGACTATGCTGCTCGGCTGCCTGTTCGTCCTTGAGATGACCATGGTGTACCAGATTGATACCGTGCCGACCTGGTATAATGCCTATACCACCGCCGCATTCTTCCTGACGATGGTGCTGTGCGGGCCGCTTTTCGCCGCCCTGCTGCTGCGCGTAGCCAACGTGCCGTTTAACGGCAGAGTTTTCGCTTCGATGAGCGTGCTCGCGCTGCTGGCAAGCCTGGCGGTCGTCATATTGCAGAACAGCGAGCTGGCGGAGATCCACAGCTCCGTACAGCAGGCCAGCGCACTGCTGCCTTATTATGGCTGGCTGCAAATCCTGCGGTTAGTTCTTTTGGCGCTGGGTCTCGGCTGCTGGATCTGCCCGCTGGCAAGACGCCAGAATCCGCGCATCGCCAGCTTGCTGCTCGGACTGGCACTGGTGATGCTCGGCGAGTTTATCGGCCGCGGCCTGTTTTATGGTCTCCATATGACCGTGGGTACGGCGATTGCCGGTTAATAAACGGGTGCTGCGGCACCCTCTGCTGTAAGGAATGGTATGATGCAATCGCAAGACCGCGACGCTGTCGCACTCAGCGCCCGCACGCTGGGCGCTCTGTTCTCTTTTGCGCCGGACAGCGAGCAGGCTGCTCCGCTGGTTGCGGCCCTGCGCGACGGCAGCTGGCGAAGTCAGTGGCCCTACGCGGTGACGGACGGCCTGGCGGCGCTGTTCGCTCGCGAGGACGATGAACCGCTACCGGAAGCCTGGCAGCGGCTGTTTATCGGTCCGTGGGCGCTGCCTGCGCCGCCGTGGGGCTCCGTCTGGCTGGATAAAGAAAGCGTGTTGTTTGGCGACTCAACGCTGGCGCTTCGTGAATGGATGCGGGCAACCGGCATCGCGCTGTCCGAACAACGTTCGGAGCCGGAAGACCACTTTGGCACCCTGCTACTGCTGGCAGCCTGGCTGTGCGAATCTGCTCAGGATGAGGCCTTTAACCAGCTTCTGGCCTGGCATCTCCTCCCGTGGTCCGGCCGCTTTCTGAGCGTATTTGTGGCTGAGGCGAATCAGCCTTTTTATCAGGCTCTTGGCCAGCTGGCGCAAGAGACGCTGGCGCAATGGCAGGTGCGGCTGCCCTGTGCGGTGGCCGAGAAACCGCTCTACCGTTAACTCCCTCAGGTGATGCCCGCCAGCCGGGCATCACCTGCAAGTGACAATGTCACCTTTCCGCTTCATTCGCACTTATCGCTTTTGCTTATATCTTTATATCCAGAGAAAATAAGCCATCTGTTTCGCTAATCGTATTCGCTAATGCATCGTCTTCACGCTTATCCTGATGTTCAGGTTATGTTTCGCCGTCTGGTCATTGCCATGCTGGTCGGCGTCTTCGCCGCCCTCGCGGTTGCCCTGTTCCGCCATGCAATGGCGGGACTGGAAAGCCTGTTTCTGAGCAATGACAGCGGAAGTCTGGTGAACGCCGCTGAGTCTATGCCCGGATGGCGTCGGCTGTTAACGCCAATGCTGGGCGGCCTTGCCGCAGGCGCCCTGCTATGGTTCTGGCAGCGCCGCAGTGTTGAACGTCCGCACGCGCCAACCGACTACATGGAAGCTCTCGAGACCGGCGACGGCGGGTTTGATACCCCGGCCAGCCTGGTAAAATCGCTGGCCTCTCTGCTGGTGGTCACCACCGGCAGCGCTATTGGCCGGGAAGGGGCGATGATCCTGCTGGCCGCGCTGGCCGCCTCGCTGTTCGCCCGCCGGTTTACGCCAAAAGATGAGTGGAAGCTGTGGGTCGCCTGCGGCGCCGCCGCCGGGATGGCCAGCGCATACCATGCGCCGCTTGCCGGCAGCCTGTTTATCGCCGAGATCTTATTCGGCACTCTGATGCTGGCGTCGCTTGGTCCGGTCGTCATTGCTGCGGTAACCGCCCTGCTGCTCACCAATCTGCTGAACGGAAGTTCGGCGCCGCTCTACCACGTTGAGTTTCACGCCACCCTGCGCGCGACCCACTATGGGTTAATGCTGGCAACGGGTTTGCTGGCCGGGCTTTGCGGGCCGCTGTTTATCTGGCTGATGAGCTATAGCCATCACTGCTTTGTCCGGCTGCGTCTGTCGCCCCCCTGGCAGCTGGCGCTGGGCGGGCTTATTGTCGGCCTGCTCTCGCTTCTCGCGCCGGCCGTCTGGGGAAATGGCTACAGTGTCGTACAAAGCTATCTGCTTTCGCCGCCGCTCTTCAGCGCTATCATTCTTGTCTTTGTCTGCAAGCTGCTCGCCGTGCTGGCCAGCAGCGGTTCCGGCGCGCCGGGGGGGGTGTTTACGCCAACGCTGTTTGTTGGCCTGGGGATCGGCATGCTGTTCGCCAGCCTGACGGGACTGTGGCTACCTGATTACCAGGAGATCGCGATAATGATAGGCTTAACCGGCATGGCGGCGTTTCTGGCGGCGACAACCCATGCGCCGATTATGTCCACGCTGATGATTTGTGAAATGACCGGACAGTACGTTTTACTGCCCGGTTTATTGATTGCCAGCGTACTGGCATCGGTGCTGTCGCGGACGTTACGCCGGGATTCTATCTACCGCCATCATCTCGCCGAGCATCGATAAGTCGATATACTGGCTCAGTTCGCGCTGTTCCGCGCGCGGCAAGTAAGGCAATTCACCGATGAGCGGCGCTGGCAGTTTTTTGCTCAGCACATCGATAATTTCAGCATAATGCGCCAGGCCCGGATTAATACGATTGGCAACCCAGCCAATCAGCGGCAGGCCGTCGTTAGCGATAGCCTGTGCGGTCAGCAAGGCATGGTTGATGCAGCCTTCCTGAATCCCCACCACCATCAGCACCGGCAGCTGTTCCTGTACCACCCACTCCGACAGCGGACGCAGATCGTTCATCAGGCTGCGCCAGCCTCCGGTACCTTCGACCACCACATGCTCAACCTGCGCGCTCATGCGCTGCAGGCCGTCCGACAACAGACCGTAGTTGATTGGGCAACTATGCGCCACGCTGCTTTCATCTTCGCTTAACGCGATGGGATTGACAGCATCATACGGTAACACCAGCGATGACACGCTCTGTAAAACCAGCGCATCTTTGTTCCGCAGTCCGTCCGGCGTCTCTTTACTGCCCTTCGCCACAGGCTTGTACCCGGCTACGCTTTTGCCGCTGGCAGCGAGTGCCTGCAACAGCGCACGGGAAACGACTGTCTTGCCGACAGAAGTGTCAGTACCTGTTATGAAGAAACGCTTAAACATCACTAACCCCACAGTTATGTTGATGAAATATACGGGAGAGAAATAATCAACTGTGGAAAAAGTCTACGCGATGCCATCGAGGGCGGGCTTGAGATAGCGCAATTTTTGGTGTGAATATGAAAAAATGTTAACCCTGTAACAGTCGTATGAGCAACGATCCGTTATAGAGGGCATCCTTTACCAGAGCCGCACCAGCCATCGTTCCCCGGTTAGAAAACTGCGTGCTTTCAACGGCAATATGTCGGCTGTAGGCCGGTAACGATTGTTGTCGAATGCAATCAGATATTGCCGGAAATAAAATATCAGCGGCGAGGTTGAAAGGTGAACCGATAAGGATTTTCTGCGGGTTAAAGAGGTTAACCATAATCGCCAGAATCCGCCCAACGTGGTTCCCGACGCCGCTGATAATGTCGCGGGCAAGTAAATCCCCCTGCAGCGCGGCCTCACATAGCCACTCGACGCTGAGCGGCTGCTGATGCAGCATTGAGCTCATCGACTTGGCCATGCGGATCTGCGCCAGTTCCAGCACGCTCTCGACGCTGGCAATGGTTTCCAGACAGCCATGGTTGCCGCAATAGCAGCGTTTACCATACGGGTCGACCTGAGTGTGGCCGATTTCAACCAGACTGCTGCTGCCCGCGTGCAGCAGACGACCGTCGGTGATCACCCCCGCCCCCACGTTGTGGTCGATAACCACCTGAATCACATCGCGCGCCCCCCTGGAGGCGCCAAACAGCGATTCGGCCATGGTCCAGGCGCTGATGTCGTGCTGAATATAGACCGATACGCCGGTATGATTGGCTAAAATCTCACCCAGCGGCATATCCTTAACGTCTTCATAAAACGGCATCCGGTGAATAATACCGTGCTCGGTGTCGATAATTCCCGGCATAGTGACGGCAATGGCGGTTAAACGCTCCAGCTTCTTTTGGTGACGAATAAAGAACTGGTCTACGTGATCGAGGAGCCGCGTCGCAAAGGGCTGGACGTGTTGTAATGCCAGCTCCAGCTGCTCTTCCACCACCAGCGCGCTGCTCAGATCGCGAAGCGCGAGGTGGATTTCGCCGCGGCTGATGCGGATTGAGAGGTAGTGCCAGGCTTCGGTTTCCACCATCAACCCTACGGCGGGCCTTCCACGGCTTCCCGGCTCCTGGATTTCCGTTTCCTGAACCAGATGCGCTTCCAGCATTTCGCGGACGATTTTAGTGATACTGGCAGGCGCGAGCTGCGCGAAGCGCGAGAGGTCGATGCGCGACACCGGGCCAAGCTGATCAATCAGGCGATAAACTGCGCCCGCGTTGGTCTGCTTTATTTGATCGATATGGCCTGGCTGACTGTCCGCTACCACCGTTGACTCCCTTTATTTTCGCGCTTCGAAATAAACTGAGGGCTATGGTGAAGCACTTCAACGGTACTCGTCAAATTTTTACTTAGCCTTGTGATTTACCGCACATTTTTAGCCCTGATTTGTCTTAAATGCATCACCTGGCGCTGGCCAGCAGCGATTCGCGAAAACGGCGCGCCGCCTGACCCTGCTCACGATGCTTAGACCATACCAGCCACATTTCCGAGACCGCATCCTGCTCTTCGATGGGCAACCAGCACATTTCCGACAGCTGAACCCGCCGGAATGAGGCCGGTAAAATCGACACGCCAAGCCCGGCGGCAACCAGGCCGATAATGGTCATGGCTTCCCCCACCTCCTGGGTGATGACCGGCGTCAGGTCGTAGCGGCGCATTAACCCCAGAATATCGTCATACAGTCCGGTACCAACATGAGGATCAAAAAAGACGAACGGCTCCCGCGCCAGCTCCCGCAGGCTAACGCCAGGCTGGCTCGCCAGCGGATGGTCCCGGGGCACCATCGCCAGCAGCGGTTCACGCAGCACTCTTTCCCAGACCAGCGTTTCCGGCAGTTGGGTGTTACGCATCAGCCCCAGGTCCAGCGCCCCTTCGTTTAGCGGCACAATCTGCTCGCGAGTGTTGGTTTCCCGCGTCTGAATATGCACATCCGGATAGCGATGGCGGAAGGTCGACAACGTGTCCGATACCGCCTTAATAAAGGGAGCCGACGAAGTAAAGCCAATGCGTAGTTCACCGGTCTCGCCGTGGTGAAGACGAGCGGCCCGCGCGGCGGCATCTTCCACCTGCGAGAGGATCTGCCGACTATCGGCGAGAAACTGCTTGCCGGCATCCGTCAGGCTAACGCTGCGGTTGGTACGAGCAAACAGACGTGCGCCAATTTGCTGCTCAAGGATTTGAATCTGCTGGCTAAGCGGCGGCTGAGATATGTTCAACCGCGCCGCCGCATGACCAAAATGGAGTTCTTCCGCCACCGCAATAAAGTAGCGCAGATGACGCAGCTCAATATTCATATTTAAAACGTCTTATTTGAGATTATTAATATATTAGACAGAATATTTACATTTTCATACCCTTAATAAGTGCCCTGCAAGGTCATTTAACTCTGTATATCAGCAAGGATTTTTCCGTGAGCCGTACAACTACCGCTGACGCCGTCCCGGCAAGCGACGTCAGCGACACCATCGCTCCTCAGCCAAACCAGTTTATCAAACGCGGCACTCCGCAATTTATTCGCGTTACGCTTGCGCTCTTCTCTGCCGGACTGGCGACTTTCGCGCTGCTTTATTGTGTTCAGCCGATCCTGCCCGTGCTCTCCACTGAATTCGGCGTCTCACCAGCCAGCAGCAGTATCTCGTTGTCCATCTCCACCGCCATGCTGGCGGTCGGCCTGCTATTTACCGGCCCGCTCTCTGACGCGATTGGCCGCAAACAGGTAATGGTGACGGCGCTGGTGCTGGCTTCCTGCTGCTCCCTGCTGTCGACGATGATGTCCAGCTGGCACGGGATCCTGATTATGCGCGCCCTGATTGGTCTGTCGCTGAGCGGCGTGGCGGCGGTCGGCATGACCTACCTGAGCGAAGAGATCCATCCCAGCGTGGTGGCATTCTCGATGGGGCTGTATATCAGCGGTAACTCCATCGGCGGCATGAGCGGTCGTCTGCTGACCGGTGTATTCACCGATTTCTTCGGCTGGCGGATTGCGCTGGCGGTCATTAGCGGCTTCGCCCTTGCCGCAGCACTGATGTTCTGGCGCATCCTGCCGGAATCGCGCCACTTCCGTCCGACCTCGCTGCGACCAAAAACGCTGCTGATCAACTTTCGTCTGCACTGGCGCGATCGCGGGCTGCCCCTGCTGTTCCTCGAAGGTTTTTTGTTAATGGGGTCCTTCGTCACTCTGTTTAACTATATTGGCTATCGCCTGATGCTCTCGCCGTGGTCATTAAGCCAGGCGGTCGTAGGCCTGCTTTCGGTGGCCTATTTAACCGGAACATGGAGCTCGCCAAAAGCCGGTGCGATGACCGTGCGCTATGGCCGCGGCCCGGTGATGTTGTTCTCCACGGCGGTTATGCTCGGCGGGCTGTTGATGACGTTATTCTCATCGCTGTGGCTGATTTTCATCGGCATGCTGCTGTTCTCTGCGGGATTCTTCGCAGCTCACTCGGTCGCCAGCAGCTGGATCGGCCCACGAGCCCGCCGCGCGCGTGGCCAGGCCTCGTCGCTCTATTTATTCAGCTACTACCTGGGATCCAGCATGGCGGGGACATTAGGCGGCGTGTTCTGCCATAATTACGGCTGGAACGGCGTTGGCGGGTTTATTGCGCTGATGCTGCTGGCTGCGCTGCTTACCGGCGCCTGTTTGCACAAGCGCCTGAAGTAACGCGGGCTTGCGTGGCCTGAAGCGGGCCACGCAGTTCACCACATTCCCAGTACCGACGACATGCCCATCAGTTCTCTGACGGCGTCCATAGAAAGCAGTGCGATAAACAGCCAGGTAAACGGATTCATAATCCACCTCACATCAGCGGCCTGTCTATGTTTATATTTTAGCCAACCACAGAGAAAGAAACTGCTATTTTGCGTACATCCGGATTATTTCGAGCCAAACATAAAATACGCAATCGATTAATCATGACATTATGCTGATGAACCGTCCGGGCAATCACTTACCCGTCTGTACCACCTTACTCCATTAGGGTAGCTGTAGCTGTGGTCAGATGGTCAATTCCAGCGCTGCCTGACGTTCAGGTCAGCATCACCCCGGTTTTTCATTGTGGGAAAGGTAAAGGAATTGTGATGGAATACTCCTCATTCTCACCTATGCAAACACAGCCAACAGGATCCGACAATATGGAAAAAAGATCGCCGTATCAGTCACTTGTAAAGACCTTCCAGCGCCTTTCCCGCTTTTCGCACCTCTCCGCCATCGCCGGCTGGGACATGTTCACCATGATGCCGCCCGGCGGCAGCGCGGCACGCGGCGAAGCGCTGGCTGAGCTTGGCGTTTTGCAACATCAGATTCTGACCGATAAAAAAGTGGGCGAATGGCTGCGCAATGCGCTTCAGGAAGAGCTGAACGATGCTGAGCAGGCAAACCTGCGCGAGATGACCCGTCAGTACGAGCAGGCGGCGCTGCTGCCGGAAAGCCTGGTGGAAGCGAAATCGCTGGCGGGGAGCCGCTGCGAGCACGCCTGGCGCAGCCAGCGCCCGGCGAACGACTGGCAGGGTTTTGCTGAAAACCTGCGGGAAGTGGTCAAGCTGAGCCGCGAAGAGGCGCAGATTCGCGCCGCGGCAAAAGGCTGCTCCCGCTATGACGCGCTGCTGGATATTTTTGAACCGGATATGACCAGTACGCGTCTTGATGTGCTGTTCGCTGACCTCAAGTCATGGCTTCCCACGCTGCTGGAGAAAGTGGTTGAAAAGCAGGCGCAAACGCCACTTCTCGAACCTCAAGGGCCGTTTCCGATTGCTGACCAGCGCGAACTGGGGCTGGAAGCGATGCGTGTACTGGGCTTTGATTTTGATGGCGGACGGCTGGATATCAGCGCCCACCCTTTCTGCGGCGGCGTGCCCCAGGATGTGCGTATCACCACGCGCTACAACGAGAACGATCTGCTCAGCGCGCTGTTTGGCGTGATTCATGAAACCGGTCACGCACGCTACGAACAAAATCTACCGCGTAACTGGATCGATCAGCCCATCGCTCTCGCCCGCTCTACCGCAATCCACGAGTCGCAAAGCCTGTTTTTCGAAATGCAGCTCGGCCGCAGCGAAGCCTTTCTTCAACGCCTGCTGCCAACGGTACGCCGGTACTTTGGCGAGCAGCCGGCCTTTAGCCGCGACAACTTTATCGCCTGGAATCAGCGCGTCAAACAGGGCTTTATCCGCGTCGACGCCGACGAGGTGAGCTATCCGGCGCACGTCATTCTGCGCTACGAAATTGAACGTGCGTTGATTGATGGCGATATCGAGGTTGATGATATTCCGGCGCTGTGGGATGAAAAAATGCAGCACTGGCTGGGACTGTCTACTACCGGCAACTATCGGGACGGCTGTATGCAGGATATCCACTGGACCGATGGCGGTTTTGGCTACTTCCCGTCCTACACGCTGGGCGCTATGTACGCCGCTCAGCTGATGGCTTCCGCCAGACGGGCGCTACCGCAGCTAGAAAGCGATATCGCCAACGGTAACTTTACCGCCCTCTTCGATTGGCTGCGGCAGAATATCTGGCAGCACGGCAGCCGTTTCACCACCTCGCAGCTGATACAGCATGCGACCGGGGAAGACCTTAACAGCGACTTTTTCCGCCAGCACCTCACCTCGCGGTATCTGTAAGCTACGGGCGTCGGGCCGCTCCCGGCGCCCAATTATCCCCGGTGAGAGCAGGTTGTACATACGGTTACACGCCGATACCAAACACTCACGGAAACCTCGATAAGACAAGCATATAGTTCTTTCAACGGCCCCGCAGTGGGGTTGAAACAAGAAACCTTTTCGAGGATATCAGAATGAAAAAAGTATTAGCTCTGGTCGTTGCCGCTGCTATGGGTCTGTCTTCTGTCGCTTTCGCTGCCGATGCCGCCACCACCGCCACTCCGGCTCCGGCTGCTGCAACTCACAGCACCACCGCTAAAGCGACCCATCACAAGAAACACCATAAAGCCGCTGTTAAACCGGCTGCAGAGCAGAAAGCGCAGGCGGCTAAAAAGCACAAGAAAGCAGAAGCTAAACCGGCTGCCACCCAGAAGGCTCAGGCCGCCAAAAAACACAAAAAGGCCGCCGCTAAACCGGTAGCTCAGAAAGCCCAGGCTGCGAAAAAGCACCACAAAACCACCAGGCACCATACCGCTAAAGCTGCTGCCCAACCGGCTGCTTAATCTCCCGGGTGAGATTGATTGATATAATACCGGCGCTGGCTTCAGCGCCGTTTTTTTCCGGAGAGCACTATGCTGCGGCGCTACCGTTTTGAGCTCATCCTGATCCTGCTGATTATCTGCGCGCTGGTCGCCAGCCGTTTTTTCCTCTACTGAAGACTTAGCTGCCAGAGGTTGTAGCCCAGGCCGTAAAGCGCCAGAATTAGCAGGAAAAACGCCGACACCGTTGTTAATCGCTGGGCGTAACGCGCCGTTAACCAACGACGAACCGCCAGAATATAGAGCGTAAGCACGCCTAAGTCGATCATCACCCATACCGCCGTCAGGAGCCCCAGGCTAAAACCGAAGCTGTCGGTTACAGGAATAAACTGCGGAAAAAACGCGGCAAAAAACAGGATATCTTTGGGATTGCTTAACGCGGTCGCAAATCCTGCCATCACCCCACTACGCTTTTTCGATGCATCCTGCCTCACCGGCTCTGCACGCAACATCCCCAGCGCAAGTCGAATAATAAACAGCGACCCGATCGTCGCCATCAGCGTTAGCGCGCGTGGATCAAGCGCCACTATGCCGTTCAGCATCGCAGCAGCAGCGGCCAGCAGCACTAAAGAAGCCAGATTCCCGCCAATCATCGTGCGCACCGCACTGGCAAAGCCTTCCCGCGCCGCCGCGCCGGTCACTAACACCACCACCGGCCCCGGGGTGGCAATAAGCGCCAGTACCGTCAAAGAGTAGGCCGTCAGCAAAGAGATATTCATGATTTAAACTCACCATTTCCCAATTAAAACCCTATCTTCCTCTCTGATTTCAGAGTTGAAAAACGACTTATAGTGAGTTTGAATGTGAGTTTTACTCAATGTTGAAAATCTCTGCCAATGTCTATGCCGCCGCTCTACGCACTGCGCGCTTTTGAAACCGCCGCTCGGCTTGGTTCGTTTAGTCAGGCCGCCGCGGCGCTGCACGTCACGCCCGGCGCCGTCAGTCGCCACGTCAGCACCCTGGAGTCATGGTTTGCATGCCGACTTTTTGTTCGCCATGGCCCAAAGGTCACGCTTACCGATGCCGGCTATCAGCTGGCGAAGGCGCTGAATGAGAGTTTTTCATCGATAGACCGGGCCTGCCAGACCCTGCGTCGTCAGGCAGGCAAGCTACGGCTGAAAGCGCCGTCAACGCTTACGATGCGCTGGCTATTGGACGTCCTGCAACAGTTTCGCCAGCAGCACCAGCGACCGGAAGTGGAAATGAGCAGCCTGTGGATGGATCGCGACAGCGTCGATTTTACTCAGGAGCCATTCGACTGCGCGATCCTCCTGGGAGATGGCAATTTTGGCAATAATAACCGCTGCAGCCTGCTTTTTGCCGAATGGTTAATCCCGCTTTGCGCACCGGGGATGATGCAGCAGGCCAGGCAAGATTTAGCGGCCTGCACGCTGATACATCCGTCCACCGATCGCCGTGACTGGCGGCGCTGGCTCGAGCATTATGAGCGACCTGCGCCGGATATTGCTCAGGGCATCGTCTTTGATACCCTTGAGCAAGGCACCATGGCGGCGATGAGCGGGCACGGCGTCAGCATTGGCGATCTGCTGCTTAATCTACCCGCGATACGCGCCGGGCTGCTGGCCTTACCCTTCCCGACGGCGGTAACTACCGGCGAAGGCTACTATTTTGTCTGGCCGAAAAACCCTCTCAGCCCACAGCCCATCGCTTTACTGCATAACTTTTTAAATCAGCATATCCCCGGCCCGCTCCCCGATAATATTCTCCGCCGGGGAGAGGGGCCCGAATTAGAGAACGTGAACCGCGGCAACCAGTAGATAGCCCGTAGCGCCCCAGATCATCGCGGATACGACCGAAACATAAACTAATGCGCGAATACCTTGTTTAGACATAAATCCTCCCGTACATCGGGTGTTAGACATTGCAGATATCATCGCCGGGATAACATCTCTGTTTGCTCAACAAGCGGGTAGCAATAACAACGTTTACGGTGAGAAAATGTTTCGCTTTGAAAGTAAGTAAGAAACAGGTAAAGAAGTGCGTTTTTCCTGTGAAGAAATTGCATATTTTACCCAATAGCGGCTTTTTTTGCTGAATGGACTTAAGAATAAGCTGAAGCGGAAATCAGGTTATGTTCCCTCATCTGATGTACGTTCGGATACACGATTTATGTTGCTTCCGCCGCCCTTTTCTGCGGAAATAGCGCCGCGGCCAAACAGCGTTAACATCTTGAAATAACACCATTGATCCGTCATGAAGGCGCGTTTTTGGCTGGATTAGCCCGCCGTCTGGCTTAATTAAAATTGTTCTTAACTTTCATAAACTTAAATCTGCTGCTACTTTCAATAGACATAATTATCTCCCCAGAGAGTGATATGCGTAGAGACGTACTGTTATTACTGTGTTCGATCTGTCTTTTCCCTGCGCTGGTGCAGGCCGATGATGATGGCATGAGTGCGAAAGATATTAAGACGCTGTTTTTTGGTCATGACGACCGTAAACCCGTCAGCGACCCCACAGACGATCCCTGGGATGCTATCGGGCAGCTGGAAACCGCCAGCGGTAATCTCTGTACCGCCACGCTGATTTCCCCCAATCTGGCGCTCACTGCCGGGCACTGTCTGCTTACGCCACCTAAAGGTAAGCCAGACAAACCCGTCGCGCTGCGTTTTATCTCGCGTAAAGGCGGCTGGGTGTACGAAATTCACGGCATCGAAGGTCGGGTAGATCCTTCACTGGGCAAACGGCTTAAGGCAGACGGCGATGGCTGGATAGTTCCCAGCGCCGCGGCGCCGTGGGATTTTGGCATTATCGTGCTGCGCTACGCCCCTTCCGGCATTACGCCGGTGCCGATTTTTAGCGGCAGCAAAGCCGATCTGACCGCCGCGCTAAAAACCGCCGAACGGAAAGTGACTCAGTCTGGCTATCCGGAAGATCATCTGGATAATCTCTACACCCATCAGGATTGCGTGGTCACCGGCTGGGCGCAGGCATCGGTGCTCTCCCATCAGTGCGATACGCTGCCGGGCGATAGCGGCTCGCCGCTGCTGCTGAAAACTGATGATGGCTGGCAGGTGATTGCGGTTCAAAGCTCGGCGCCTGGACCAAAAGATCGCTGGCGAGCGGATAACCGCGCCATCTCGGTGACCGGTTTTCGCGATAAGCTGGAAGCGCTGGCCGCCCAGTAAGCGGTCAGCCCTGCTGCTGGCGCAGCTGCAGTAACGACGTGACGGGCATCGGTTCGCTAAAATAGTAGCCCTGCAATCTGTCGCATCCCGCCCGCCGCAGCAGCGCCAGCTGTTTTTGATTCTCTACGCCTTCCGCCACCACCGTGATGTCCAGCGCCCCGGCAATTCTCACGGTACCGCGCACCAGCTCTGCGGCCTGGGTATCAACATCCACCAATCCGGCCAGCGATTTATCGATCTTGAGGCTGTCGAAGCTGAAGCTGCGTAAGTAGCCGATGCTGGAGTAGCCGGTACCAAAATCGTCGAGCGCTACCGCGATACCCAGCGATTTTAAATTTTTAATCGCCGTTCTCGCGCGGTCGGGATTCTCCAGAACATAGCTCTCGGTAACCTCAAGCTGAAGGCGACGGGCCGGAAAATGGCAGCGTCCCAGCACCTGGACCACCCGCGACTCGAACTCCGGATCGCGGAACTGCGCCGGGGAGATATTTACCGACAGAAGCAGATCGCCTAACGGCTGCAGATCGCTGCAGGCGCGATGCAGGACAAATTGACCGAGGGCGTATATCAGGCCGCTGCTTTCGGCGATACCGATAAACGCATCCGGCGGCAGCGCCCCCTGCGGGCGTCGCGGCCAGCGCAGCAGCGCTTCCACCCCTTCCATCACCAGCGTATCAGCGTTGACGATCGGCTGATACCAGACATCGAACTCTTCGTTCTCCAGTCCCTGACGAATGCCATTCTCGATATTGAGCTGATACTGCCGCGCGTCGCTGAGCGCTTCGTCATACCAGGTGGTACGCCCTTTGCCAGTCTTTTTAGAGTGGTACATAGCAATATCGGCGCGACGAAAAAGCTCCGTGCTGGAGCAGCTTGCCGGCACGCCGCTGGCAATACCGATACTGGCGCTGATATAGATTTTGCGTCCGCTCAGGATAATCGGTGCGTTTAACAGTTCCAGCACCGCGCGGGCAAAGGCTGAAGCCTGATTGGCCGCCTCTGCGCCGCTTATCGTCATTGCGAACTCGTCGCCCCCCATCCGCGCCAGCATCCCTTCCGGGGGAACCCGCTCCCGCAGCGCCTTCGCTATATGCAGGATCAGCGCATCGCCGACGTCGTGACCGTAGTTATCATTAACGTCCTTAAAGCCGTCGAGATCGATAAACACCACGCTTTGCGTCTGATACCGCGAATTTTCACAAACCTGATTAAGCCGTTCGATCAGCGCCCGCCGGTTAGGCAGGCGGCTCAGCCAGTCGGTCATGGCGGTATGACGCGCCACGCTTTCGCCGCGCGCCAGTTTGTACAGTCCGAGGCAGCTGAACAGGATAAACAGCAGGATCAGCCCTGCCGCCACCGCTGCAATCAGCCGAATGCTGTTCGATGCCGCCCGCGACGCTTCGGCGCCGGGCAGGCCGGGCTGCCAGCTCAGGTAGCCCACGGTTTCCCCGGCCTGGGTACGTAGCGGAATGCTGTATTCGCCACCGGTCTGGGTGACGTGCAGATTGCGAATCTGGAACGTATCGCCTAGACGTTCAAGCATTTGCGGGTTGATATGGCGGGTAATCACCAGATAGCGGCGGGTATCATCAAACACCTGCAGGCGTCCGACCGTCGGACGGATCAGGCCGATGCCGATAAAAGCAATACCGGCGCGGGTGCGGGTAATGCCAGCCCAGGCGCTTTTACCGCTGCGCAGCGCGGCGGCATGCTGCGAAATAAGCGCGTGGAAGCCGCTGCCGAGAAACTGCGTATCCTGCCCGGAGAAGGGCTGGCTGCGAAACGATCCCCACAGTACGTGGTAGTGCTGATCGAGTACGAAAGTACCGTCATAGAGATTGTTAATCTTGAAACCAGAACCCCAGGAATTATAGAGCCACTGCGGATCGAGCCTTCCGGCATAGGTCTGACTCACGGCATCATCCCAGACGGAATTATCCAGAACCAGCGACAGCACGCGGTTAACCGACGTCTGCACCGCGCCATTAACCGATAAAACGGAGCGATGCTTATCAATTTCGTTCGCTTTCTGGCCAATCAGATGCTGGGAGAGATAGAGCAGAAAAACCACCGACACGATGAGGCCGATCCCGGCGAAAAAGATCATGATGGAAAGCGTTCTGGCGGAGGGAATATTGCGCCAACCTGGCAAGTGAATCATGTTCTGCCCTCATCACGGCCGGTGGCTAAATTGCCCGAACAGGCTCATTTTTTAAGCGTAATACAGAGAGCAGATTTTGCCGCCCGCATTCGCAGGCGGCATCATATCAGGCGAGTTTAATTAACACCATGCCGGCCACCAGCAGGATCACCCCGATCCAGCCTTTATGGTTCAAACGCTGGCCAAACAGCACCCAGCCGGCGGCAATGGTCGCCGCGATACCGAAACCGCCCCACAGCGCATAGGCTACCGACAGGTCAATCCCCTTGACCGCCTGCGAGAGCGCGCTAAAGGCACCAAGCACCGCAGCCAGCGACATCACGCCATAGAATTTACGGCGAAAGCCGTCTGAAAACTTAAGAAAAACGTTGGCGATAATTTCCAGCGCAATCGCCAGCGCCAGCCAGGCGGCGTGGATCCACTCAAACTGTTGCATGCGCTTTCTCCTTGCCTGGTTTTACCGCTTTCTGCGTCCCGGATTTGATCAAGACAATCCCGGCGACCAGGGTGACCAGCCCGGCGATTTTTATCATCGACAGCGTCTCATCAAACAACAGGACGCTAAAAATGGTGATCAGTAAAATCCCAATCCCTTCCCACAGGGCGTAGGCTACGCCGAGGGCGATTTTTTTCACCGCGAACGCGAGAAAAATATAGGAAAGCGCGATCATAACCAGCATTAAAATAAAACCAGTATGCCCGCCGCTTACGCTTGCCCATTTCATCGACAAAGTGCCGGTAATTTCAGCAACGATAGCTAAAGCTAATAAAATCCAATAAAACATGATTCCTTCTCCTGCTTGAGAATATAATCCATGACGGCTTACTGCGAAGTAAACCGGAAAAATTCTGACGTTAATTTAGCCGTGCGCAGCGCGCCAGCTCAGGCAGAGAGAAGAAAACTAAAGCGCCGAGCGCCAGTGCTGCTCGCCGAGGAAGCGGGAGTTGAAGAGGGATACTGCAGGGTGATAAGAAATATACATCCTGAACTGATTGTCCATAAAATTACAATTATCCGCGGTATTGCTTCTCATCATTTGCGGATGAAAATTGTCCTCTGTAGTTATACACACGCAGATTTGTACCATAACGCCACATTTAACTCAAAGTCTTTGCAGTTCTTTACCTCGGATATTTGATTTGGATTAGCTTTTTACTGGGGTGTTCGCCATTATGATAGCGTTTCGTCAATTATTTATTCATGGGTCGCGCTTTTCATTTTAACCAACGCGACGCGTTGAGACGCTGTCTTTGCCAGCGTCTACAATAAACGCATATTAGACCCCATTTTTTCTCTCGCAGGGAGCGGTATGGCCAAACCCATCATTACGCTTAACGGCTTAAAAATTGTCATCATGCTTGGCATGATGGTGATCATCCTGACTGGTATTCGCTTCGCGGCGGATATTATCGTTCCTTTTATTCTGGCGATCTTTCTGGCGGTAGTGATTAACCCGCTGGTTCAGCTCATGGTGCGCTGTCGGGTGCCGCGGGTACTGGCTATTTCGCTGCTGGTCGGCGTCATTGTCCTGCTGGCCGTGGTGCTACTGGCCTCGCTGGGCACCTCGCTTAACGAACTGGCGCGCACGCTGCCGCAGTACCGCAATTATCTTTATGAACCGATGCAGACTATCGCGCCATGGCTGCAGCGCTTCGGCTTTACCGTCTCGGTGGTAGAGCTTAATAAGTACATTGACCCCAACGCGGTGATGACGCTGGTGACCAGTCTGCTTACCCAGCTTTCAAACGCCATGTCCTCTATCTTCCTGCTGCTGCTGACGGTGGTATTTATGCTGCTGGAGGTCCCGCAGCTTCCGGCAAAGCTGCAGCAGTTGATGTCGCGGCCGGTGGAAGGCATGGGCGCGATTCAACGGGCGCTGGATAGCGTCTCCCACTACCTTGTATTAAAAACCGCCATCAGCCTGGTGACCGGACTGGTAGTCTGGGGAATGCTGGTGCTGCTGGACGTTCGCTTTGCCTTTATGTGGGGGCTGCTGGCTTTTGCTCTCAACTATATTCCGAATATTGGCTCGGTCCTCGCGGCGATCCCGCCGATTTTACAGGTGCTGGTATTCGGCGGTCTGTACGAAGCGCTGGTGGTCCTGGCGGGCTATCTGGTGATTAACCTGGTGTTCGGCAACATCCTTGAACCACGCATTATGGGCCGCGGGCTGGGGTTATCGACGCTGGTGGTCTTCCTGTCGTTGATTTTCTGGGGCTGGCTGCTGGGTCCGGTAGGGATGCTGCTTTCGGTACCGCTGACGATCATTGTCAAAATCGCCCTCGAACAGACGGTGGCCGGGCAGAGTATTGCCTTTCTGCTGAGTGATTTGAGTAAAAACTAACGACATTGCACGCGCTTTTCCCGGAGGCGATGCTGCGCATCTGTCCGGGCTACTGGCCTACAAGCGGCTGTAAACCCGTAGCCCGATGTGATGGACGCCTCCCCCTTACGGCATCAAAGTGCCAGAC
>NZ_JBEAFR010000073.1:0-37154 GCF_040062315.1 Klebsiella sp. GW_Kp181 | reverse complement strand
GCAGAGTGCGGAGTGGCTGAATTTCCCGGAGGCGATGCTGCGCATCTGTCCGGGCTACCCAACGGCAGACGTCGGTAAATCGTGGTGGTTACCGGCCCGCAGACGGTAATGAACCCGTAGCCCGGGCAAGGCGCGTTGAGCGCCGCCCCCGGGAGCAGAGTACAGAGTGTTGCAGAACGGGCCTGTTCCCGGCTTAAAGCCCTTCGGTCACGATTTTTGTCGCTGCGGCTAACACCTCTTTGCGGTTTTTCGCATCCTGCTGCGGCTGGGTAAAGTAGGTGACTAATACCAGCGGAGCGTGATTTTCCGGCCAGATAACCGCAATATCATTGGTGGTGCCGTAATCTCCGGCGCCGGTTTTATCGCCGACCACCCAGCTTTCAGGCAGGCCCGCGCGAATGCTTTGCCCGCCGGTGGTATTGCCTTTCAGCCAGGTGACTAACTGGGCGCGTTGCTGTTCGCCCAGCGCATTGCCAAGCGTCAGCTTGCGCAGGCTTTCAGCCATCGCCAGCGGCGTGCTGGTATCACGCTCATCGCCCGGGATGGCGGTATTCAGCGTGGGCTCCGTACGATCGAGACGAAAGGTGGCATCGCCGATACTGCGGGCGAAGGCGGTGACTTTTTCCGGCCCGCCAAGGTAGCCGATGATCAGATTCATCGCCGTATTGTCGCTATATTGCAGCGTCGCTGCGCTTAGCTCAGCCAGCGTCATTCCGCTCTGGAGATGTTTTTCGGTAATCGGACTCCAGACCACCAAATCGGCTGCGTTAATATCCAGCCTTTTATTTACCACCTCTTTATTGCTTTCGCTCTGTTTTAATATCGCGGCGGCGGCCATCACTTTACTGGTGCTGCACATGGCAAAACGCTCGTCGCCGCGATATAAGATTTGAGAATTATCTGCCGTGTTGATTAGCGCCACGCCCAACCTGCCGCCTGAACGCTTCTCGAGATCTGTCAGCTTCTGATGGATAGCATCGGTACTGGCCCACAGTGCGCCGCTCGCCAGCAGCAGCGGAACGGCGGCGGCTAGCATTGCAATTTTACGCCACGAACTTTTTATCATTTCTGATTCCTTGAGAGTGATAAGTCGCAGCGGACTATCTGCGACTCCCGCTATTTTGACAAGCAATTTATTGATGATGGAATTCCATCATCAATTCGATATTTGTCCTTCCAGCGCCTGCTTATAGTGTCTCGCCAGACCCATAAAAATAAGGAGCCGCTATGTTCCCGTCACAGTTACCGAAACCGCGCCATCCTGCCGCTGCGGCGATCCCCTCGCTGCGCTGGGCCATTATTGGCCCCGGCTGGATTGCCGAGCGCTTTGTGAAATCGTTAAAAGAGCTCAGCCGCCAGCGGGTGGTTGCCGTCTCCTCGCGGACGCAACAAAAGGCCGACAGCTTTGCCGCCCGCTGGGGGATCCCGCAGGCTTACGCTCAGGTGGATGAGATGCTGGCGCGGCCGGATATTGATGCGGTTTACGTTGCCACCCCGCATAACCACCACTTCCCGGACGGGCTGCGGGTTCTGCAGGCGGGCAAACATGTACTGATTGAAAAGCCGTTTGCGCTGAACCGGCGGGAAGGCGCGGCGCTAAAAGCAGAAGCCCTGAAACAGGGGAAGCTGGCGATGGAGGCGATGTGGTGCGATTACGCACCGAAATATGACGTGATTCGCCAGCTGCTGGATGACGGCGTGCTGGGCGATCTGCATACGCTGCTCGCCGATCACGGTGAATATTTTACTCCGGATCATCGCATTTTTAATGCCGATCTTGCCGGTGGACCGATGATGGATCTCGGCAGCTATCTGACCTCATTCAGCGTGATGGTCGGCGGCGTGCCGCAGGACATTGTCGCCCGCGGGCGCCCCGCCCAAAGGGGCATCAATGGGCAAATTTCGATGCTGTTTAACTGGGAAAACGGCTTACAGGGATTGCTCAACACCACGCTATTCAGCAATACGCCGGGCGGCGCGGTGGTGGCCGGGCGCGACGCGACCCTGGTCCTTGACGGGCAATTCTATGCGCCGGGGAATTTTACCCTCGCCGCCAGCCAGGGGGGACAGGTACTGCGCTGGGAAGAGCCGCGTAACCGCTACGACCAGCTGTTTTATCAGGCCGAACATTTTGCCTGGTGCGTGGGGCAAGGGCTCACGGATTCGCCGATTCGCCCGCTGACCAGAGTTCTGGAAAACCTGAGCGTCATGGATGAAGTGCGGCGGCAGATTGGCGTAATATTTAACGAGGAGCGTTAACGGCGCGCCGTTGCCCCGTATGCCGACCGCATACGGGGCTTTTTTACGCCAGCGGTTCGACGCTGACAAATTGCCCTTGCTGCAGGGAAAGCACGGCGGCTTCGGCGATAGCCTGCGCCCGCAGCCCGTCCAGCAGCCCCGGCAGGTCCGGCTCCTCTTCTCCGCCTGGCGAGCGGACAAAAGCATCCAGATGCGCGTAGTACGACTCCTCGACGCGGCTGAACCAGTCCGGATAGAGGCCGGGCTGAATGCAGCGCGCTCCCTGCCACAGCGTCACGCCGCGCGAGGCCTGACTGCCGGACTCCAGCACGCCCTCCGGGCCGAGCAGGCTGATACGTTCATCGTAGCCGTGGCCGGTGCGCCGGGTGTTGTCCAGCTGCGCCAGCGCGCCGCCGCGCATCCGCAGCATGAGAATGGAGGTATCGACATCGCCGATCCCGGCGAGCTCCGGCAGCGCCAGCGCCTCTCCCATGGCGGCAACCGTTGTCACTTCATCGCCGGTAAGAAAACGCAGCAGATCGAAAAAGTGGATTGCCTGGTCGCGCATCTGGCCGCCGGAGCTGCGCAGATACGCCAGCGGCGGCATAACCGATGCCCGGCACGCCATCTGCACCAGTTCAATTTTACCGATAACGCCAGCCTCGACCTGGCGACGCAGCTGCTGGTGGCTGGCGTCAAAGCGGCGGTTAAAGCCCACGGTCACCGGCACGCCGAGCGGCAAAACCCTGTCGACAACCTGGCGCGCGCGGGTCAGCGAAAGGTCGATCGGTTTTTCGCAGTAAACGGCCTTCCCGGCGCGCGCGGCGGCCTCCAGCAGTTCCGCATGTGAAGGGGTCGAGCTGGCGATGAGCACCGCATCAATGGCATCGCTACTGATGGCCTCGGCGACGGTGGTTGCCCGCGCGCCGTAGCGGGAGGCCAGCGTTTTCGCCCGCTCGGGCTCGGCGTCCGCCACCATGGCCAGAACGGTTCGCTCATGGCGAGCGAGGTTGGCGGCGTGAACCTGGCCTATAAAACCGCTGCCTAATAACGCAAAACGAATGCAGGTCATTTTGTTCTCCAGAAAGAGGGATTTAGCGTTGCCAAATTAATCTGTTTGCTACACTGACCAACACGGGCGTTTTGATGGATTTCCATCATGGGTGAGGGGAACGATGAAAAGCATTTCACTGGCGGCGCTGGCTAAACGGATCGGCGTGGGCGTGGCGACGGTTGACCGGGTGCTTAACGAACGCGGCGGCGTGTCGCCGGAAACCACGCGCCGGGTGCTGCAGGCGGCGCGTGAAGCCGGTTTAAAGCGTATTTTGCCGGAAGAACGTCGTCTGCCCTGGCAAATCGAAGTGTTCCTGAGCGCTAACGACTCGCGCTTTTTCTCTCGCCTGACGCAGGATTTCGCCGACGTGGCGGATAGCCTTGGCTATCGCCGACTGACGCTGCACCGCACGCTGGTGGCGGAATCCTCCCCGGAAAAACTGGCGAAAAGCCTTCTTCGCAGCAGTAAAAAGCGCCATGCGATAATTGTCTTCGGCAACGAACATCCGCTGGTCTACGAAGCCCTGCGCCAGTGTCGCGAAGCAAACGTACCGGTAATTACGCTGGTCACCGACCTGCCCGGCGCGCAGAGGCTTTGCCACGTGGGAATCGATCAGCAGCAGGCGGGACGTACCGCGGGCATGATGATGGGGCTAATGGCCCATCAGCCCGGGGAAGTGTTGATGCTCAGCGGTCGTCAGGATTTCAGCGCCCACCGCTCGCGGATTCAGGGATTTCGCGAGGTGATAAGCCAGCGCTTTCCGCATCTGCAGCTTGGTGAGGTGCTGGCGGGTGAGGATAACCGGCAGCGGATCGACCGTTTGCTGGAAGAAGCTCTGAACCGTAACCGCGACGCGGTGGGCATCTACAATACCGGTCTGGGCAATAGTCTGGTGGCGCAGGCGCTGGCCCGCCATCGCCGTTATGGTAAGTGCTGTTGGATTACTCATGAACGCTATAGCACCACCCGCGAACAGCTGGCGCAGGGTGGGATGGCGTTGACGGTCGATCAAAATCCTCATCAGCATGCCAGGCTGGCGGTGGAGCTGGCCCTGCGCCACCTGGAAACCGGCTATCAGCCCCATCTCTTTCGTGACGGCAAGGTCGAGTTTATCCTCTATAGCGCTGAAAACGTCGACTGAGCGCCCGCGGCCTGCCGGGCGACATCCCTTTTTACACCGTATCTCCTGTCCCGTTTTAAACCGCTGCCGCTATCGCCGCGCCGGGCGGCAAACCGTCGCCTGCCTCTCATTTTTTGCGCATTTATGCGTCAATGTTAGATGTGTGTCAAAGTTCTGTTAACACGCAGTTTTAAAATTTTCATTTCGGTTATTTACTTATAAACGTTTCATATGTGTTGTTAATGAAATAAACGGTCTGTAATTTTCACCTCGTTATAAATGGACTGATGTTTCAGAAAATCATTTTAAAACAACTGAATTTTGTGATGGCGGTCGGCATTAAAAAATGACGTAGCGCGAAGCCTGTTTTTCCGAAACGCTGAAAAAGCAGGCGCTTAATGCACAATTAATGAAACTAATTTTTCATTTTACCTTACCTAACCGATGTACCTGTGAATAAAGGATCAACTATGAATATCAAGAAAACGGTTGTTGCCTCTTTGATAGCCTGCATGCTGCCAGCGGTCGTGATGGCGAAAGATATTTCGGTCGGTGTTTCTATGGCGCTTTTTGATGACAACTTCCTGACCATTCTGCGCACCGCCATGCAAAAAGAGATGCAAAAAGAGGGCGTGAAGTCACAGATGGAAGATGCGAAGGGCGACGTCTCGCAGCAGCTACAGCAGGTGCAGAATTTTATTGGCCAGGGCGTCGACGCCATTATCGTTAACCCGGTCGATACCAACGCGGTCAAACCGATTATGGACCAGGCGACCAAAGCGGGCATTCCGCTGATCTTCGTTAACCGTCGTCCGCAGGCGCAGCTGACCGATAAAATGGCCTACGTCGGCTCCGACTCCGTGCTGGCGGGGCGCTTACAGATGGAAGCGCTAGCCAAAGCGATGAACGGCAAGGGCAACGTCGCCATTCTGCTCGGCGACCTGGCGAATGAATCGACCCGCGACCGGACCAAAGGGGTCGAAGAGGTGGTGGCGAAATACCCCGATATCAAAATCGTGCAGAAGCAGACCGCCAAATTTATGCGTAACGACGCCGTTGACGTAGTCAGCAACTGGATGACCAGCGGCGAAGACATTCAGGCGATCGCCTCCAATAACGATGAAATGGCCATCGGCGCGCTGCAGGCGCTGGGGAAAAACCCCAACCATATCCTGATTGCCGGGGTGGACGGGACGCCAGATGCCCTGCAAATGCTTAAAAACGGCAAGATGATCGCCACGATTTTCCAGGATGCCAAAGGGCAGGGCGAAGGCGCGGTAGATGCCGCTATTAAGCTGGCCAATGGCGAAAAAGTGGAAAAGGTCATCGACGTCCCTTACCAGCTGATCACCAAAGACAACATGGCTGAATTCATCAATCGCAACCAGAAATAGTCATTCAGGGTACGGAGGTGAAGTATGAACGCTTTTGCACTTGAAGCCGAAGGGATCAGCAAATTCTTCCCCGGCGTGAAGGCGCTCGACAACGTCTCATTACGCGTGCGCCCGGGGACGGTGCACGCGCTGATGGGCGAAAACGGCGCCGGGAAATCCACGCTGATGAAATGCCTGATCGGGATCTACCGTCCCGATAAGGGCGCGATCCGCGTCAAAGGGGAGCCGGTCCAGTTTCAGGATACGATGGATGCGCTGCGCTCCGGGATTTCGATGATCCATCAGGAGCTTAATCTGGTACCGCATATGACGGTGGCGGAAAATATCTGGCTCGGCCGCGAGCCGATGAAATACGGTTTCGTCGATCATCGCCAGCTTGCCCGGCAGACTCAGGAACTACTGAATAAACTGAATATTCGTTTATCCGCCGATCGCCTGGTAGGGGAATTAAGCATCGCCGCCCAGCAGATGGTGGAGATTGCCAAAGCGGTTTCGTGGAATGCGGATATTGTGATTATGGACGAACCGACCTCGGCATTAACTGAGAGCGAAGTGGCGCATCTGTTTACCATTATTCGCGATTTACGCCAGCAGGGAAAAGCCATTATTTATATTAGCCATAAGATGGATGAAATTTTCACCATTACCGATGAGATCAGCGTATTTCGCGACGGCACCTGGGTAGGAAGTCAACCTACCACCGAGTTTACCCGCCAGTCGCTGATTACCCGGATGGTCGGGCGGGAGCTTACCCAGCTCTTTCCCAAATTCAATAATACCATTGGCGAAGAGGTGCTGACCGTGCGCAACCTGTCGCGCAAGGGGGTCTTTCACGATATCAACTTTAGCGTGCGCCGCGGGGAGATCCTCGGCGTGGCGGGGCTGGTGGGGGCCGGGCGCAGCGAAGTGATGGAAAGCCTGTTCGGCATGGAGAAAGCCGATAGCGGCGAAGTGCTGATTGACGGTGTGCCGGTCACTATTGATTCGCCTTCGACGGCAATTGAAAAAGGGATGGCGCTGCTGACGGAAGACCGCAAAAAGTCCGGCCTGTTCCTCGTACTGTCGGTGCTGGAGAATATGAGTATCGTCAAAATGCCGGAATATATCGGTAAAACCGGTTTTGTTCAGCACCTAAAAATGGCCGAGGACTGTATGGAGCAGATCCGCCGCCTGAATATTAAAACCCCCACCATGGATCAGATTATTAATAACCTTAGCGGCGGCAATCAGCAGAAGGTGCTTATTGCCCGCTGGCTGCTGGCTCAGCCGAAAATACTCATTCTCGATGAGCCGACCCGCGGAATTGACGTCGGGGCGAAAGCGGAAATATATCATCTGATTAGCGAACTGGCCAACCGCGGCGTGGCGGTAATTATGGTTTCTTCTGAATTACCTGAAATTCTCGGGATGAGCGACCGGGTGATGGTGATGCATGAAGGACGGATTACCGGCATCCTCGATAAAGAGGACGCCGATCAGGAAACCATTTTGTCGTTGGCATCCCATTGAGGCACAGAGAATGAGCAATATGAAAATAACGGCGACCCCGATCGATGAGAAACCCTCTTTCTTTGGGCAATTACGCCACCGGCTGCCGAAAGATACCGGCATATTTATCGTCATGCTGGTGATTGCCCTGACTTTTGAAATTGCCGGCTGGTACGTCCGCGACCAGTCCTTTTTATTAAACACCAATCGCCTGATATTAATTGTTTTACAGGTAGCGATTATCGGTATTATCGCAGTCGGGGTTACTCAGGTCATTATTACCACCGGGATTGACCTCTCCTCCGGTTCGGTGATCGCGCTCGCCGCCGTGGTGGCGGCGAGCCTCGCGCAAACCTCCGACAGCCTGTCGCCGATGTTCCCGTCGCTGGTCAATATGCCGGCGATAATCCCGATTGGCGCCGGCATCGGCGTCGGTCTTCTGTGCGGCTTAACCAACGGTTTTCTGGTGACCCGCACCGGCATCCCGCCGTTTATTGCCACCCTGGGGATGATGGTGTCGGCGCGCGGTCTGGCGCAGTATTACACTCAGGGCAACCCGATTAGCTTCTTATCCGACAGCTTCACCGCCATCGGTCAGGGCGCGATGCCGGTGATTATTTTCTTCGTCGTTGCTGCGGTCTTCCACATCGCCCTGAAGCATACCCGCTACGGTAAATACGTTTATGCTATCGGCGGCAATATGACCTCGGCGAAGGTCTCCGGTATCAACGTGAATAAATACCTGGTGATCGTCTATACCATCGCCGGGGCGCTCTCCGGCCTTGCAGGCGTAGTGCTGGCGGCGCGCGTCAGCAGCGGCCAGTCGAGCATGGGAATGTCCTACGAGCTGGATGCGATCGCCGCGGCGGTTATCGGCGGCAGCAGCCTGATGGGCGGGGTAGGGCGCATAACCGGCACTTTAATCGGCGCCATGATCCTCGGCCTGATTAAGAGCGGGTTTACCTTTGTCGGCGTTGACGCCTACGTGCAGGATATTATTAAAGGCATCATTATCGTCGCGGCGGTGACTATCGATATGCGCCGCAACCGCAAAAAGCATTGATCGGCAATAGCCCACGGCCCTGGCTGGCGTGGGCTGTATCGCGTTTTACGTCGCGCTGCGAGCGGGCAGCTCATCGGCGGCAAGGCGTAAACTGTTGAGCAGCACGTTAGCCCCTTTCTCGGCCCACGCGGGCAGAATATTTTCCGCCTCGTTATGGCTAATTCCCTTCTCGCAGGGAATGAAAATCATGCTGGCGGGCGCGACCTTGCTGATATAGCAGGTATCGTGACCGGCGCCGGAGACAATGGTTCGCGCGCTATAGCCCAGTTCGTCCGCCGCTCGCTGGCTGCGCGCCAGACACTCGCGATCAAAAGCAATGGGCGCATAATCAAAAATGCGCTCGACGTTTGCCGCCACGCCCCGCGCCGCCAGCGCTTCAGCGGCGCGATGCAGCGCCCGTTCCATGGCTTCCAGCGCCGGGGATTGCGGATGACGAAATTCGACGCTGCACGCCACGCCTCCCGGTACTACGTTGCGCGATCCCGGAATGACCTGCGCCATCCCGATAGTCGCGCGCCCGTCTGGATTATGGGCGATGCCGATTTGCTCCACCGCCAGCGCCAGCTCGGCGAAGGCGGTCAGCGCGTCGCGGCGGCTGCCCATCGGCGTGGTTCCGGCGTGGGCGGAAAAGCCCTCCAGGGTGACGTTGAACCAGCGCTGGCCCATTGCCGCGTGAACGAGGCCGATATCAACGCCTTCTTCTTCCAGAATCGGCCCCTGTTCGATATGCACTTCGTAGCAGGCGTGGAGCGGGCAGGCGGCGGCAGGACGCTCCCCGCGATAGCCGATAGCCTCCAGCGCCTCGCCGACGCTGATGCCGTCGCGATCTTCGCGGGCGAGCGCGAAGGACTCGCTAAACTGCCCGGCCCAGACGCCGGACGCCAGCATCGCCGGGGCAAAGCGCGCCCCTTCTTCGTTGGTCCAGTTCACCAGCACGATATCGCGTTCGGTCGCAATGCCGCGGTCGTTCAGCGTGCGCAGCGCCTCCAGCCCGGCGAGGACGCCGTAAATGCCGTCATAGCGGCCGCCGAGCGGTTGGGAATCGACGTGCGAACCGGTCAACACCGGGGGCAGATGCGAATGTTTACCGCGGCGGCGAATAAACATATTCCCCATACTGTCGACTTCGCAGGGGAAACCAGCTTCACGCGCCCACTGGCGCAGCAGATTGCGCGCCTGGCGGTCCTCTTCGCTAAGCGCCAGTCGGGTCACGCCGCCCGCCGGCGTGGCGCCGAGTTGCGCCATCTCGTTGAGCGTCGACCACAGACGTGCGCCGTTGACGGTTATCATGGCTTATCCTTTTTCACGCGATAGCGGAAGTCGCAGCACTTTCCGCCCTGCATAATGGTGGTGGTACGGGTCAGCTCCACATCCGGGGCATAGCCGACGATAAACTTATCGTCGCGGGCGCAGGAGAGCAGATGGCCAATCTCGCCGAGGCCCATTTCGTGGTACATCTCGGCGTAGCGGCAGCGGTTGACGTTGTAGTTATACTGCTGGTCGTCGGCGTCCAGTACCTTGACCTCCAGGGCGTTATCTTTTTCCCACAGATACTGCAGCGCGACAAAGCTGCGAATATCCGCGCCGTTCGGCTCCTGGCGGGCAAAGGCTTTCCCCGCCTCAATCGCAGCGTTTTCAATCGCTTCGCCGATGACCGCCTGGGCGCGAGCCTTACCTATTTCCCGCACCAGGATGTCGTAAATCGGCTTGATTATTTCTGCTTCAATTTTGCGGCGGGCGAGAATGCCCAGCTCGTTACTATCACTCATCACATTGCCTCACTGCGTTACTTCGTTGTTGCGCCGCCGAGTACGGTTTGCGGCTGCCATTTGCCGTCGACGACTTTATAAACGGTAAAGGTTGGTGATTTCAGGTTGCCCTCTTTATCAAAGGCGATTTGTCCGGTCACGCCGGCGTAGTTAATGGCGCGCAGGGCGGGCAGATAGTCGGCGGGATCGACGGAGTCGGCTTTTTCCATCGCCGCGACCAGCACGCGGGTCGCGTCATAGGCGAACGGCGCGTGCAGTTCGATATGGGTGTGATAGCGCGACTGGTAGGCCTGCTCGAAGGCTTTACCGCCCGGCATCTGCTCAACCGGCAGTCCCGGCTCCAGCGCCACCACGCCGTCGCCCTCTTTTTGCGCCAACTGGAGGAAGGTCTGGCTAACGAAGCCGCCTGCGCCCATCAGGGTGGCATTCATGCCCAACTGTTTGATGCGGCGCGCCAGCGGGGCGGCCTGACTATCGACGCCGCCAAAGAAAATCAGATCGGCCTTTTTGCTGCGGATGGCGGTCAGGACGGCGCTGAAATCGACGGTTTTGTCATCGACATACTGACGGTCAACGATTTTGATACCCTGCGCTTCCAGCGACTTAATAAACTCATCCGCCAGCCCCTGGCCGAAGGCGGTACGGTCATCAATAACCGCAATGCGTTTGGCCTTCAGGGTTTGCACCGCGTACTGCCCGGCAAACTGGCCACCGTCATCATCGTGGCCCATCACGCGGAAGCTGGTATCAAAGCCCTGTTTGGTATAGGCGTGCCCGGTGGCGACCGGCGCAACCTGGGCGATGCCCGCATCATGGTAAACCCGCGCGGCAGGGATGCTGGTGCCGGTGTTCCAGTGACCGACGACGCCCGCGACGCCGCTATCTACCAGGCGCTGGGCGACGGCAACGGCGGTGCGCGGATCGGACTGATCGTCTTCCGATTGCAGCTTGAAGGTCACCGCTTTGCCGCCGATAGTCGGCTGCTGCTTGTTGATATCGTCAATCGCCAGCTGCGCGCCGTTTTCCAGGTCCTTGCCGATACGCGCGGAAGGGCCGGTCAGCGGGCCAGCAAGGCCGATAATGACGGTTTCGCTGGCCGCAGACCACGCGGCGGATGAGGCAAAACCACTGAGCAGAATAGCGGCGCTGAGCGCACTGATTTTTACTGTTTTCATTGTTTTTCCCTGATGCTGGTTGGTGTGTTAAACGGGCATTTCACCCAAATAAATCTGTGCAATACGGTCATCGGCCAGCAGCGTCTGCGACGGACCGCGCTCGACGATGCTGCCGCTGTCCATCACCCAGGCGTTGTCGGTGGCCTCAAGAGCCAGGCGTGCGTTCTGTTCAATCAGCAACAGCGCGACGCCGCGCTGGCGCAGGGTGGCTATCACGCGAAAAATGTTTTCGACCATCAGCGGCGCCAGGCCCATTGACGGCTCGTCGAGGATCAGCAGGCGCGGCTGGCTGAGCAGGGCGCGGTTGAGCGCCAGCAGCTGCTGTTCGCCGCCGGAGAGTAGTCCCGCCAGCTGGTGCTGGCGTTCGGCAAGGCGCGGAAAGTTTTCGAAAATGGCGCGCATCTCCTGTTTTACCGCCGCCGCGTCGCGTCGTAGCCAGGCGCCCATTTGCAGGTTTTCCAGCACCGTCATGCGCGCAAAGATGCCGCGTCCTTCCGGCACCATCACGAGTCCTTCGCGCAGCAGGGATTCGGCCCGGCGTTTGCGTATCGGTTTGCCGTTAAACAGAATTTCGCCGCTAAAGGGTTCCAGCCCGGTAATGGCGCGGACGGTGGAGCTTTTGCCCGCGCCGTTGGCGCCGATAAGCGTGGTCTGCTCGCCCTCTTTCACGCTGAATGAGACGTCGCGCACCGCCTGGATGCCGCCGTAGTGGACGCTAAGCTGGTTAACGGTTAATAAATCAGACATGGGCGCTGCCTCCCAGCCAGGCGGCGATCACCGCCGGATCGCGGCGTACGCTATCCGGCGTGCCGCTGGTTAACGTTTTGCCGTAATCCAGCACCATCAGGCGATCGCAGATCCCCATCACCAGCTTGACGTCATGCTCAATCATCAGCAGCGTTTTGCCGTCGTCGCGAATACGCAGCAGCAGTTCGCCAAGGGCCATCTTCTCGGCGGCGTTCATCCCGGCCGCTGGTTCATCCAGCGCTAACAGGCGCGGATCGGTCGCCAGCGCGCGGGCGATCTCCAGCCGCCGCTGGTGGCCGTAGGCGAGGTCGCAGGCGCGGTAGTGGGCGAACTGCGCGATACCGGTATAATCCAGCAGGTGCCAGGCCAGCTCGCGGGTTTGCGCTTCCTCGGCGCGGGCGCGTTTATGGCGGGAGAGCGCGGCCCACAGGCCGTTGCGGGTGCGCACGTGGCGGCCCACCATTACATTCTCCAGCACCGACATGTCGTTAAACAGCCGCACGTTCTGAAAAGTGCGGGCGATCCCTGCGGCGGTCACTTTCTCAATATTCTTCGGAAAATAGGCTTCCCCGCCGATAGCGAACTCGCCGCTGTCCGCCGGGTAAAGCCCGGTAATCAGATTAAAACAGGTGGTTTTTCCCGCGCCGTTGGGGCCAATCAGGCCGTAGATTTCGCCCTCGTTGATGCTCAGCGATACGTTGTCGACCGCCGTCAGACCGCCGAAACGCTTGGTCATATGGCGTACGCTTAACAGGCTCATGCTTTTGCTCCTTGATGTCGCGCGGGCCAGATGCCCTGCGGGCGCAGCAGCATGACCAGCACCAGCGCCAGACCGTAGAACAGCTGGCGCAATACTTCCGGGTCAATCAGCACTTCGCCAAACAGCGCCTGCTGTACCGGCGCCGCCTGGCTGCGCAGCAGTTCCGGCAGCGCGGTCAGCAGCACCGCGCCGAGGATCACGCCGGGGATGTGCCCCATCCCGCCCAGCACCACCATCGCCAGGACCGCAATCGACTCCTGCAGGGTAAAGGATTCCGGCGAAACAAAGCCCTGAAATGCGCCGAACAGCGCGCCCGCCACGCCGCCGAATGAGGCGCCGATAGCGAAAGCCAGCAGTTTGTAATTACGCAGGTTGATGCCCATCGCGCGGGCGACGTCTTCGTCCTCGCGGATCGCGTGCCAGGCCCGACCAATGCGTGAATGCTGTAGCCGCAGGCAGACGAAAATAATCGCCACGATCGCCAGCATCAGCAGGTAGTACCACAGCCACAGCGCCGGGACTTTAAAACCAAACCAGTGATAGACGCCGCTAAACTTGAGGCCGAACAGATTCAGCGAATCGACCCCGGAAATGCCTTTTGCGCCGTTGGTGATGTTGACCGGACGGTCGAGGTTGCGCATCAGGATGCGAATAATTTCACCGAACCCGAGGGTGACGATGGCCAGATAGTCGCCGCGCAGCTTGAGCGTCGGCGCGCCCAGCACGATACCGCAGCCTGCCGCCACCAGCGCGGCGAGCGGAATAATCACCAGCCAGGAGGTGTGCAGGCCGTCCGGAAACCAGCTATTTAAAATCGGGAAGACGTCCAGCAGATGCGGCGAGGCCAGCAGCGCCGCCAGATACGCGCCGACGGCGTAAAAGGCGATAAAGCCCATATCCAGCAGGCCGGTGTAGCCGACCACAATATTCAGCCCCAGCGCCAGCATAACGTAGAGCAGGGCGAAGTCGATGACTCGCACCCAGTAGTTGCCGCCGAGCTGGCTGGCGACCATCGGCGCGACCAGCAGCGCGCAGACCAACAGGGTCATCCCGGTCCAGAAGCGGCGGGAGACGACAGGCGTATCGAGTTGTGCCGTAGTCATGATTTTTCTCCTAAGCCCGGTGCGCGACGCGTTCGCCGAGCAAACCGGCCGGGCGGAAGACCAGCACCAGGATCAGCACCATAAAGGCGAAGATATCCTGGTAGTTGCTGCCGAAGACGCCGTGGGTCAGGTCCCCGAGATAGCCTGCGCCAAGAGATTCGATAAGGCCCAGCAGCAGGCCGCCGATCATCGCGCCGCGAATATTACCGATGCCGCCGAGTACCGCGGCGGTAAAGGCTTTAATGCCGGGCAGAAAGCCCATGGAGAAGCTGGCATTGCCGTAGTTGCTGGCCATCATGACGCCAGCCAGCGCGGCGAATATGCCGCCGATGGCGAAAGTGAGGGCGATAATTGCGTTAGGGTTAACGCCCATTAGCGTGGCGATACGCGGATTTTCCGCTACCGCGCGCATACCGCGACCTAAACGGGTGTACTCCACCAGCAGCCACAGGCCAAGCATCACCGCGAAGGCCAGCGCGACGGTGACGATACCGGTGACGGTAACGAGAGCCGGCGGATGCGCTGCGCTGCCGTGGGTCACGGCGATGGCATCCATTGACAGGATCTGCGGGAACATCAGCGGATTACGCGACCAGACGATCATTGCCACGGTTTGCAGCAGTACCGAGACGCCGATCCCGGAGATCAGCGGCGCCAGGCGCGGGGCGTTGCGCAGGCGGCGGTAGGCAAAGCGTTCGACCGCCATCGCCAGCAGGGCGCAGACCGCCATGGCCAGCACCAGCGCCAGCCCCAGCTGCGCCAGCGGCGGCAAAGTGGGGAAATGGGCGTTCAGCGCGTGCATCCCGGAAAGCGTGGTCAACGCGCCGACCATCAGAATATCGCCGTGGGCAAAGTTAATAATGCGCAGGATGCCGTACACCATGGTGTAGCCGAGCGCGATCAGGGCGTAGATGCTGCCGAGCATGACCCCGTTGATGATTTGTTGTATGAGTGTGTCCAACTGATTGTTCCGACAAGATGCTCAAATAATAGCTACCATCCAACAAATGAATTAAATTGTAAAATACGCATATATTCTTTCTTATTATAAATGTGTGGTTAACTATCTTTATGATTTTAAATATAATTAAATAATGCATCGGATAGCGAAATGCGCTAAGAAAATCAACATATGAAAAAAACAGAACAATCAGAGGGGCCGGTTAGCTGGTCGGAGAGTACGTTGGCCAACGATCCCCCGCTGCGGGCGGTGCGCGCCTTCGAGGCGATCGCACGCCTCGGCAGCGTAACCCTGGCGGCGCAGGAGCTGGCGATATCGCCCTCGGCGGTCAGCCATCAGCTCAAAGTGCTGGAAGGCTATTTGCAGATCCCGCTCACCGCACGTCAGGGGCGACGGCTGACCCTCAGCCAGCAGGGGCGGGAGTATTACCGCTCGATACGCGCGGCGTTTAACGTGCTGCGTCAGGCCACTGAGCACCTGGTCGATCAGGTGCAAACCCAGCAGGTGACGATCAGCCTGATCCCGCTGTTTGGCATGGGCTGGTTTATTCCCCGGCTGCCGTCATTCGTGCACGCGAATCCGCATACCGAAATCAACGTGGTTTACGCCAACCACCGCAACTATCTTAGCGACGCTTCCGATATGTCGATCCGCTTTGGCAACGGTCACTGGGTTGGCTATCAAAGCGAAAAGCTGATCTCCGGCAGAATGGTTCCGGTATGCAGTCAGGCTTTTCTCCGCCTCCATGGGCATATTGATACCCCGGAACAGCTGTTACAGATGCCGCTGCTGCATGATGAGGAGCGCACCACGTGGAACCAGTGGTTTGTGCAGCAGGGAGTGAAGCGCCCGCCGCGATCGACCGGGCCGATGTTTGAGGATGGTCTGCTAACCCTGGCGGGCGTACAGGCCGGGCTGGGCTGTGCGCTAATGCGCGAGCCGCTGATCGCTCCCTATCTGAAGAGCGGCGAGCTGGTGAAAATCTTCGATGCGGCAATAGATGATGGCCGGGATTATTATCTCTGCGTGCGCCAGGATAGCGAGATGACCCCCAATGGCAAACTATTACAAAGCTGGCTTCGTCAGCAGGCCTTCGGCTGATATTTACTTAAGAATTTACTTAATCCAGCTCACACTTTTGTCCGGTCATCATTGAATTCATCAAAGGCCGCTTAGATAATCCGCCGAAATAACCCATTTTTATGATGGCGTGCTACTGCGAAAGCAGGCAAGACCAAAATAGAAATGCTCTCCCGCCAAGGGGAGCGTCTCTGTTTTGGTCTTTTTTTTTGCCCCAACACCAGGGAACACTATGAACTATAACGAAACAGCAGACAAAATCCTCCACGCGGTGGGCGGTGCGGAGAACATCCGTATGCTCACCCATTGCGCGACCCGGCTGCGCATGGAGTTCAACGACCGCGCAAAGGTTAACGATGCGCAGATTGGCGCCCTCCCCGGCGTGATCAGCGTAGTGGAGAAGGGCGGCCAGTTCCAGATAGTTATCGGCAATGAGGTGCAGCAGGTTTATCGCCTGCTCAATAAGGCGCTGCCGGAGAAAAAAGGCCCGGCAGGCGGCGATAAAAACGCGAAGCCGGCCGGCATCGTCGCCCGGATTATCAGCGTTATTTCGACCACCTTTACCCCGGTGATCCCGGCGATTACCGGCGCGGGGATGATTAAAGCGCTGCTGGCCATTCTCAAGCTCACCGGGGTGATTAGCGAAACCAGCTCGACGTATCAGCTGCTGAATATTATTGCCGACGCCGCCTTCTTCTTCCTGCCGGTGCTGCTGGCCTACGGCGCATCGCTGAAGTTTGAATGCAACCCGATTCTGGCGATGACCCTCGCGGGCGTGCTGCTGCATCCGGGCATCGGCCAGATGCTGGCGGCCGGTAAAGCGGTGGATTTTGTCGGCATCAACGTCCTGCTTTCCGATTACGCCGGTTCGGTGCTGCCGATTATTCTGACCGTGTGGCTGATGTCGTGGGTGGAGCGCTTCGCCGAAAAAGTGTCGCCATCGATTATCAAGTTTTTCGTTAAGCCGATGCTGATTCTGCTGATTACCGCGCCGCTGGCGCTGGTGGTGGTCGGCCCGGCGGGCATTTTGCTTAACGACCTGGTGGCTGCGGGGGCGGGCGCTATCGACCGCCACGCCAGCTGGTTAATCCCGATGCTGATGGGCACCCTGCAGCCCTTCCTGATCATTACCGGCACCGCCTGGGCGATGACGCCGATCGCCACCGGTCAGCTGAGTAAAAGCGGTTACGAGATGATTAACGGCCCGGGGATGCTGGCCTCAAACGTGGCGATGGGCGCGGCGACGCTGTGCGTGGCGCTGAAAACCAAAAATAGCAACCTGCGCCAGCTGGCCTCCTCGTCGGGATTTACCGCACTGCTGGGGATCACCGAACCGGCGCTGTACGGGGTGCTGCTCAAGTTCCGCCGCGTGCTGATTGCCGCGATGATCGGCGGCGGCTGCGCCGGGGTCTATGCCGGGGTGAGCGGGCTTGTGCGCTACGCGTTTGTCTCGCCAGGCCTCGCGGCGCTGCCGGCGTTTATCGGTGAAAACCCGATGAACATCGTTCATGCGCTGGTGACCTGCGCGATTTCCATCGTGGTGACCTTTACCCTGACCTGGTTTCTCGCCTTCAAAGATGTTCCTGAGGAACAAGAAGCGGTGGACGAGGCGCCGCAGCCTGCGGCGAGCGCTAAAAGCGAGGGGGAGACGGAGGTATTAAGCCCGCTGCGCGGTCAGGTGGTGGCGCTCAGTGAAGTGAACGACGACGTCTTTTCCGGCGGTCTGCTGGGCGAGGGGCTGGCGATTCGTCCCGAAGAGGGAGTACTGCGCGCGCCGTTTAGCGGCACGGTGATGATGTTTCTGCCCTCCTGCCACGCCGTTGGCCTGCAGAGCGACAGCGGGGTTGAGCTGCTGATCCATATCGGTATTGATACCGTTAATCTTAACGGCCAGCACTTTAGCTCATCGCTGAAGGTGGGAGATAGGGTGGAGGCGGGGCAGGTGCTGATCCGCTTTGATATTCCCGCCATCGAACAGGCCGGATACGACCTGATTACGCCAGTCATTGTGGTCAACGGCGATGGGCAGCACGCTCTGCGCTTTACCGACGCCGCCCGGGTGGATTACGGCGAGACGCTGATGGTGCAATCCGTTAAGGAGGCGCAGCCATGATTTATCAACAGCAGGCCCGGTTCCCGGACGGTTTTCTGTGGGGCGCGTCCACCTCAGCCTATCAGGTTGAGGGTGCGTGGAATGAAGACGGTAAAGGACCGTCGGTAGTCGACATGCTTAGCCATCCGCCGGGAACGGCGGACTTCCGCATCGCCAGCGACCACTATCATCACGTGGAGGAGGACGTCGCGCTGATGGCGCAGATGGGGCTGAAGGCCTACCGTTTTTCGGTGGCCTGGTCGCGGGTGATACCTGACGGCGATGGCCCGGTGAATCCGGATGGGCTGGCCTTTTATCACCGCCTGATCGACGCCCTGACGCGCCACGGGATCACCCCCATCGTGACGCTCTACCACTTCGACCTGCCGTGGGCGCTGGAGCTAAAAGGCGGCTGGCTGAACCGCAAAACCGGGGAGGCATTCGTGCGCTATGCCAGGCTGCTGTTCAGCGAATTTGCCGCCAAAGTTCCGCTCTGGCTGACCATCAACGAACAGAACACCATGATTCTGCATCCCGGCGCGATTGGCGTGCCCGCCGATCGTGAACTGCCGGATAAGAAGGCGCTGTACCAGCAGAATCATCATATGATGCTGGCCCAGGCGCAGATCTTCGCCCTGTGCCACCGTGAGTTCCCCGGGCTGCGCATCGGCCCGGCGATAAACACCACGTCGATGTACGCCGAAAGCTGTAAGCCGGAGGACGCCATCGCCGCGCATAACTGGGAGACGCTGCGCTGCTGGAGCTTTCTGGATGTTGCGGTGCATGGGCGCTACAACGCCCTGGCGTGGGCCTATATGCAGGATCGCGGCCTCGCGCCGGAACTGCAGCCGGAGGATGCGCTGATTTTGCAGCAGGGGAGGCCGGACTTTATCGCCATTAATTACTACTCGACCGCCACCATTGCCGCCAGCCGGGGCGACGGCGGGGACGTTGCGCCCCGCGCGGGCGATCAGCAAATTATGCTGGGCGAAGAGGGGGTTTATCGTCCGGCGGAAAATCCATGGGTCGGCAAAACCCCCTACGGCTGGGTGGTCGACCCGGTAGGGCTGCGTCTGACGCTGCGTAAAGTGTGCGAGCGCTATGGTCTGCCGATTCTGATTAGCGAAAACGGGATGGGCGCGCCGGACAAGCTGGAGCCTGACGGGACGGTGAATGACGACTATCGCATCGCTTTCCTCGACGCGCATATCGCACAGATGCGGCTGGCGATTGCCGACGGCGTCGAGCTGATGGGCTACTGTCCGTGGGCGGCGATTGACGTGGTCAGCACCCATCAGGGATACGCCAAGCGCTACGGTTTTATTTATGTCGATCGCGGCGAGGATGACCTGAAGCGCCTGCAAAGGATCCGCAAACGCAGCTTCTGGTGGTATAAGGATGTCATCGCGCAAAACGGCAACCACGACGAGTCGCAGAGATGATTGTTCAGAAGGTGCTCAATAATAGCCTCGTGCTCTCGATGGACGACGATAACAGGGAGGTTATCGTCATGGGGAAAGGCATTGGTTTCAATAGCAGACCCGGAGACGAGATCGCCCCGGAGAAGATAGAGAAGCTATTCGTAACCCAGGCGCTCGGCGCGCGCAGCGGCTATCTTGAGGCGCTCTCCGCCATTCCGGATGAGGTCATTGAGATGGCCGCAATGATTATTTCCCGCGCCAATATGCAGCTCGCCAGCAAAGTCCGCGAGCAGATTTTCTTCACCCTCGCCGACCATCTGACTTTCGCCATCGAGCGCAGCCGCAAAGGGATCGCTATTCAGAACCGCCTGCTGCCGGAAGTCAGGCGCTTTTATCCGCAGCAGTTCCGCGTCGCCAGTGAGGCGGTAACGATTATTCGCCAGCAGTACGGGATTGAACTGCCGGAGGAGGAAGCCGGGAATATCGCCTTTCATCTGGTTAACGGCCAGAGCGAGGGCGACGACGTAGCGCAGACCATGCAGTCGGTGAAAATGCTGAAGGATATTTTTAATCTCGTGCAGTACCACTTTAAGCAGCAGATAGACACCGAATCGATAAACTACTCGCGCTTTCTGGTCCATATGCAGTTTTTCCTCCAGCGTTTACAGGAGGGGGAGCTGGACGGCGCGCGGGACAGCTTTCTGCTGGTGCAGGTGATTAAGGCGTATCCGGACGCTTACCGCTGCGCGCTGCTGATCCGCGACTACGTCAAAGCCCAGCTCGATATCACCCTCGGCGGCAACGAGCTGCTGTGGCTCACCGTTCATCTGGTGCGGATCGCGGGGCTGGATGTGTGATTTTGTTCTATTAATGGGGCGTAATAGCCATTTCTGTTTTTTTTATGGGACATGAGCTCTTTGGAATGACTGAGTTGGCTCATTTGTAGTGTTCTATAAACGGGTTATAATCGCTAACTACGTTCTATTAATAAGGCATGAGAAGCATTATGGCAAAGCCGTCGACCCGAACCTACTCTCGTTACAGTCGCGACGCAGCACGGTTGCTGGGAATGATGATCCGTACCGCACGCATAGAATCCAGACTCACTATCGAGGAGCTGGCAGAACGTGCTGGCGTGTCGCGTGGGCTGGTTTATCGTGCTGAGGAAGGCGATATGGGATGTGCGATTGGCGCGGTATTTGAACTGGCGACAATAGTGGGCGTGCCGCTGTTTACGCCAGAGCGTTCTGCTCTGGCGTTACATATTGCTAATGCAGAGAAAACGCTGTCATTAATGCCGCGTGCGGTTCATCACTCAAGGAAGGTGATAAATGATGACTTCTGAGAATAGCCTTGAGCAAGTGTATGTCTGGATCTGGCTGCCTGGAGCAACAGAACCCGTTGTCGCCGGAGTGTTAAGCAGAGACAACGGTCGGTTTATTTTCAACTACGGCCGCAGTTATCTGGAGCGGAAAGAGGCGATAGCGGTTTATGTGCCGGAGCTTCCTTTAGTCAGAGGCGCAATTGTACCTGCCCCTGGTTTGCAAATGGCTGGCGCGTTACGCGATGGCGCTCCTGATGCCTGGGGGCGGCGAGTTATTCTGAACCGACTGATGGGCGCACAAGGCAGAGATACCGATCCCAACACCCTGGATGAAATGACCTACTTACTTGAGTCCGGTTCCGATCGGATTGGTGGTCTTGATTTTCAGCGCTCTGCGACGGAGTATGTTCCTCGCGCGGCCCGAGGAGCATCGCTTGAAGAGCTTATGCAGGCAGCGTCGATGGTGGAAAACGGTATACCGTTAACCGTCGATCTTGAACAGGCGTTATTTCACGGCACTTCACTCGGTGGAGCACGACCAAAAGCGATGATCGAATTTGGGAATCGTAAATTTATCGCTAAATTTTCTTCTTCAACAGATACCTATAATGTTGTTAAAGGCGAATATATCGCCATGCGCCTGGCAGGCTGCGTTGGGTTGAATGTTGCGCCTGTTCTCTTTCGCCATACTGCTGGTAAAGATGTTTTGCTTATCGAGCGTTTTGATCGCGTCCAAAGCAAGACCGGTTGGCAACGCCGCCTGATGGTGTCAGCGCTGACTATCTTTGGTCTTGATGAAATGATGGCAAGATATGCGAGCTATGAAGATTTGGCGGACATTATACGTCAGCGTTTTAGTGCCCCTAAAGAGACGCTGCGGGAGCTGTTTGGGCGACTTGTTTTTAACATTATTTGTGGTAATACCGACGATCATGCCAGAAACCATGCGGCATTTTGGGATGGTAAAAGGCTTAGCCTGACGCCTGCATATGACATTTGTCCTCAAGGGAGAGCCGGCAATGAAGCCACGCAGGCTATGCTGATCGTAGGCGAAAATCGGATGAGTAACCTTGCGGTTTGCCTGTCGGCTGCCGACCGTTTTTTACTGAGCAGACGTGAAGCCATTGAGCTTATTGCCCATTATCTTGATACGGTCCATATGAACTGGAAAGCCCTCGGTGATGAGGTGGGGTTAAGTGAAGTGGACAGAAAACTCTTCTGGGGAAGGATGTTTTTTAATCCTTTCATATTTGAAGGCGCGCCAGAAGAGATTTTGAGGCTACGTAAGTCGTGGCTTTAACGCGTCCGGTGCCACTGCATTTTCAACGCGGCAAGACAAATAGTCCGTTAACGCGTTTCGATAACCTTTTAAACCTCCGTAGTATCACCGATGCCGAAACTGCAGCGTCGCCGGCAGGTAGCGCTGTAGCGGTTCAGGCGTGTTGCCCTCGATCAGCTGACTGATTAAATCGTAGCAGTGCCAGGCCAGCTGGCGGTTATCCTGCTGTACGGTATCAATACGTAGCGACAGCGAATCGTAGAGATAGTGATCGTCAAAGCTCGCCAGGTGGATGTCGGAGTCGAGCAAATGGTGCTGGCTCATATAGCGCAGCACCCCTTCCAGCAGCCCGCAGGCGGCGGTAAATAGCGCCTTTGGCGGCCTTCCCAGACGCGCGCAGAGGGCGGCGAACATCTCATAGCCGGAGCTGGGATGGTAGTTGCCGTTGATCACCCACTCCGGGCGCAATTCAATACCCGCCCGGGCCAGACCCTGCGTAAACCCGGCCAGACGATCGCGGGAGGGCGACAGACGCGGCTGACCGCCTAAAAACCAGAACTCATCGCTATGCTGAGGCGCGATGCGGGAAATCAGCTCCGTCGTTGGGGTAATCGAATCGGTCATCACCAGCGGCAGCGCGCTTTCATTAGGACAGCGGTCAAACAGCACCACCGGCAGCTGTTCGCTGAGTTTCAGGTAGTCGGCATCGTTGTGCATACAGGAGGCGACGATCAGACCGTCAACCTGGCGGGCAATCATGTTATTGACCACCATGCTCTCCTGACCGGGGTTTTCATCGGTACAGGAGATCAGCAGTTGGACGCCTGCTTCGCGGCACAGCATCTCCAGCTCATGGGAAAAGACCGCAAAGCCGTAGTTGGTGATTTCCGGCACCACCAGGCCGATGGTGTGGCTACGGTTGTCGCGCAGCGAGCGGGCGTGGATGCTCGGCTGATAGTGCTGCTCGCGGGCAATCGCCAGCACGCGCTCGCGCGTTTCCTGCGCCACGCGCAGCTCCTTGCCACGCCCGTTCAGCACCAGGCTGGCGGTCGCTTTGGAAACGCCCGCCAGTTCGGCGATATCTTTAATGGTTACGCGTTTGGTTTTCATTACGACGCCATGAGCCTGAAAGCAAAACGCTTATTCTACCATGCATGTTCGCAGCGGCCAGTAGCAGAATGCGTCCGGCGCGCTGCCGGAGAAAATCAGCTGCGCCGGATAAGCCGGGAAGCAGCGGCTGCTCATCACCCCCTCGCCGTCGTTGATGAAAATCTCCACGCTCGACCGGTCGATGAAAATCCGCAGCGAACGGACCTCGCCGCGCCAGTAACGATAGTGCATCTCGTCGCCGGCGAGGTTGCGTCGCGCCAGGCGAATCCCGCGGGTATCGCGCTCAAGGGTCAACGCGCCGCCGAAATCGAGGCTTAACGCATCGTCCCGGGCGGTTTGCAGGGCGATTTCCATCGGCGCCAGCGGCAGGGCGTTCCCCGGCCAGCCGTGCGCTTCGCCGCGCAAAGCGGTCAGCTCGCGCAGCGGACGCTGGTAGAGCTGACCGTCGATCAACTCCAGCTCACGCAGGCAGGTCATCTGATGGATCCAGCCGTTGGCAAGAGTCGGCTGAAGCATCTCTTCGCCGTCCGGCACGCCCATCCAGCCAACCAGCAGACGGCGGCCATCGCGGGTGTGCATGGTTTGCGGGGCATAAAACTCAAACCCGGCGTCCAGTTCGTGCAGCTCGCGGTGGCTGAAAGCGGCGCGGTCGTAGTCGAAACCACCGGCCATCCATACCGCCGGATAGGTATTGAGGAAGCGCTCTTCTTCGCGAGCCATCCCCTGCGGGCAGCAGATCAGAATATGCTGGTCGCCGAGCGGAAACAGATCCGGGCACTCCCACATATAGCCGGCGTCGTCGAGGCCATTGAGGCCGTAGCCGGCGATTTCGCCCTTACTCGTCCACTGATGGAGGTCTGCGGAGCTGAACAGCAGCACCTTGCCGCGCTTTTGCCGATCCTGCGCGCCCAGTACCATGTACCAGCGTCCTTCGTGCCGCCAGACTTTCGGGTCGCGCACGTGGCCGGTGTAGCCCTCCGGCAGGGGCAGGACCGGGCCAATTTTTCGGAAGGTGCCGTCGGCGTTTTCCGTTGCCAGGCACTGCCAGGCGGTTCGGCCGCCATCGGCAAACTTCACGTTGCCGGTATAGCACAGGGTGAGCGTACCGTTGTTATCCACCGCGCTGCCGGAGTAGCAGCCGTTACGGTCATACTCTTCGTCCGGCATCAGCGCCATCGGCTCATGCTGCCAGTGCAGCAAATCGGCGGAGCTCCAGTGCCCCCAGCACTTAAATTTATGATCGCAGGCGAGCGGGTTCCACTGATAAAACAGGTGATAGCGTCCGGCAAATTCGACAAAGCCGTTGGGGTCGTTCATCAGCCCGGTAACCGGCGCATGGTGCCAGCGCGGATAGTGACTATCGGCCAGCGCGCGCGGCTGGCCCTGCATAACGGCCTGCAAAATCGCAGGCAGCCGTGATGGAAGTGACATTATTCAGCGTCCGTTTTGTATTTCAGAACCAGGGAAACCGTAAAGGCGACGCCAAAGGCGATAACCATTCCGATAATGTAGTTCAGCAGCGAGCTGGCCTGCACGATGGCCATGCCGGGGATCGCCGTCAGGCCTACCGCGGTCATGTAGACGTGCATGGATACCACCCACGCGCCGCCCGCCGCGCCGCCGATCAGCGCCGCGATAAACGGCTTCACAAAGCGCAGGTTGATACCAAAAATCGCCGCCTCGGTGATGCCCAGCATGGCGGAAAACGCTGAGGGCAGCGTGATGGCTTTAATTTTTGCGTCTTTGGTTTTGAACCACACCGCCAGGCAGGCGCCACCCTGAGCGACGTTAGCCATCGCCCAAATCGGCAGCAGGAAGTTGACGCCGATGGACGGATTGCCGAGGAGTCCGGCTTCGATGGCGTGGAAGCTGTGGTGAATACCGGTAATGACGATAACCGAATAGAGACCGCCAAACAGCAGACCAGCTAGCCAGCCGGCGTGGCTAATCAGGGTGCTGAGGACAAACGAAATACCGTCGCCGAGCGCGCGACCGGCCGGGCCGATAATCAGCAGGGCGATAAAGCCGGAAATAATCACCGTCAGGAACGGCGTCAGTATCAGGTCCAGGGCATCGGGGATCGCGCGGCGCAGCTGCTTTTCAACGATGCTCATAAACCAGACCGCCAGCAGCACCGGGAACACCGTACCCTGATAGCCGATCATGGCGATTTCGAGGCCGAAGAAGTTCATGGTATGGAAACCGGCGGCGACTCCCCAGGCGTTCGTCAGCGCCGGGTGGGTCAGAATGCCGCCGAGCGTTGCGCCGAGATAGGGGTTTCCGCCGAATTCGCGGGCGGCAGTAAAGCCAATCAGAATCGGTAGAATGATAAACGCCGCCGAGCTGCACATATCCAGCATGATGTAGATAGCGTTGCCAGGGTCAACCCAGCCGTAGGTTTTGACCATTCCCAGCAGGCCCATCAGCAGACCGGAAGCGACGATGGCTGGGATAATCGGCACGAAGATGTTTGACAGCAGGCGGGCGATGCGCTGGAATGGGTTAAGCTTTTTCGCCGCGATGTCGGCGGCTTCCGATTTACTGGACTCGCTAATACCTGCCGCCTGAATAAAAGCGGCATAGACTTTATTCACCACCCCGGTGCCGAAAATAATCTGCATCTGCCCGGCATTACGAAAGCAGCCCTTAACCCCTTCAATTTTGCCGATGGCCTGCTGGTCAGCCAGCGCGTCATCAACCAGCACCAGGCGCAGGCGCGTGGCGCAGTGCGCGGCGCTGGCGATATTTTCCTTGCCTCCCAGAAGCGGAAGCAGCGAGCGGGAAATCTGTTCAAAATCCATAGTACCCTCTGAATGCGTAAACATTTTCGTGTTGTCGTCCCGTGTTCACGGGGGCGCAGTTTCTGCGTCGTTATTGTGTCCGGGGCGACGAAGGCGTTTTGCCGCCCCGGCGGTTCCTGTCGTCTGATGTAACCGTCAGAACCAGGTTTCCATCTGCATACCGAACGACCATTCGCCGCCCGAGTTAAAACCGTTGCTGCCCAGCGCATCATCGCTGGCGTAATTATTCAGTTTTTTGCTCCAGTCCATCCAGGAGGTGTAGAAACGAATCTCCGGACGACTGAAGAAATCACCGATGCTGCCGACCTTAAAGGTTGGAGCGAAGGTGAGCTTGTAGAAGCTACCGTTCACCGCATGACGATCGTTATAACCTTCGGGTTTGAGATCCATATACTGGTAGCTGCCTTCGTAGGCGAGGGCGAAGTTCTGATTAATCTCCTGGATCAGGCGCATGTTGAACGTTGCCCACTGGTAGCTATCGCCATCGACATAGCGATCTTTGCTGCTTTGCGCCAGGATCGCCGGGGCGATAGACCAGTTTTTGCCGATCGGCGTGGTACCATAGCTGGCAATGCGCCATGTGTCGGCTCCCGAACGAAGGGCGCCGTCAGAGCCGATACCTTTAACCTCTGCGCCCAGGCCGTGACCGTAGAGCAGGGCGGTTTTGCTGCTACCGTCGCGCAGGCCGTAGAAACTGTCGTTATGCAGGCCGAGCAGCGCGTGTACGCCGGTATTTGCCGCATCGCCTTTCACCAGATTGCCGTTGGTATCTTTACGCTCGTCGTTATCTTTCGCCCGCAGACCGCTGACCATCATCTGCAGCGGACCGGCGAAGTGGTTCATGGTGAGGATATAGTTCTGCACGCTGTTGCTGGAATCATCGATGTCGCCGAAGTTACGCCCGTAAAGGGAGAAATTACTGCGCAGGCTGTCGTTCCACTTCACGTCGTAGATACCGCCGCCGGTACCGGCGAGAAACACGACGTCAGAGTCGATCCAGTGAATATCAAAGTTGTCGCGGTCAAAACGTTTCCCGGCCCACAGGGTGGAGCCTTTAAACGGCCCGGCGAACGTAGGCAGGTTACCCAGTTCGACAAAGGCCTGACGAACGTTCAGATCGCTGGTGCTTGCCGTCCAGTCGTTATAAGTGGTTTGCCCGTCGGCGACCATCACTTTGAAGCGGGTGGTGGCCCCGTTATCCAGGGTCTGCTTATGTTCAAGGTTCATTTCAACATAGGTATCGGCCTGGTTTCCCAGACGGCCGATTGCTCCGCCGGTTTCCCCCGCTGGCGTCATGTAGGCTCCGGATTTGGTGCTGGCGCCGGAATCATTCATTATTACGCCGGAGCGGGCGTAGCCGTGAAACTCAAAGCCGCTTTTCTCATCGGCCTTTTTCTCAAGTTTGGCGGTACGCTGAGCCACTTCCTGAGTCGTGTCCTGGTTTTTTTGCTGCTGCGCGGTGAGTTGCTGGACTTTTTTCTCCGCCGACTCGGCGCGGTTTTCCGCCGTTTGCGCCCTGTTTTCCGCTTCCTGCAGGCGCTTTTCCAGCGCGATGAGCCGGGCTTCAATGGTGCTGAGGTCCGTTTGCGCGTGGGCTGAGGCGGCGCCGGTTAGCAAAGCGATAAGAACCGCAAGTGTGCTTTTTCTATACATGCTGGTCGCATCCCAAAAGTAAAATGAAAAGTAGTGTTTTTTGCTAAACCGGTTTAGGCGCTATGTTAAGCCCGACCTTTAACATTTTTAAAATGAATTTGCTAAACCGGTTTAATAAATGTGATGGATGCAACAAAGTGAGCCGCGCAGGGCGGCTTTAACGATCAAAACTGGCGATTAAGATCGCGCTGATAAGGCAGGGCGGTCATCGCGCCTTTCGCCGTTGTCGCCAGGGCGCCGCAGGTTTGCGCCAGCGTGAGGGTCGGTTCCAGCGCGGCGATATCCGTCGGCATCCCGTTGGCGGCAAGGCTGGCGAGCAGTCCGGCGACAAATGCGTCTCCCGCGCCGGTGGTGTCCACGCTGACAACGGGCCTGGCGCTGAAATGGGTAAACTGCTGCTGGAAGGCGGCAAGCACGCCCGCTTTACCCTGGGTCACCAGCAGCAATTCCGGCTGATAGCGCTCGGTTATGCTGGCGATTCCATGCGCTAAATCATCACTGCCGCTGATGAATACCAGCTCCTCTTCCGATAGCTTCACCACGTTGGCCATCCGCAAAGCGCGATCGAGGCAGGCGTGTAGCAGTTCCTGATCCTGCCAGAGATCCGGGCGGATATTGGGGTCAAAGCTGACCCGACCGCCGGCATATTTGATGCGCTCCATAGCCGCGAAGGTGGTACTGCGGCTGGGCTCGGCGCTGAGCGCAATAGAGCAGACGTGCAGCCACTGCCCGGCGGCAAACGGCGGCAGGTCTTCTTCGGTGAGGAACAGGTCCGCGCTGGGGCGCACCATAAAGGTAAAGGTGCGTTCCCCCTGATCGTCAAGGTCGACTACTACGGTGGAGGTGCGGTGCTGGCCGTCGAGGTGCATATGGCTGACGTCGACCTGCTCCTGTTGCAGGGTATGACGCATAAAGCGGCCAAACGGATCGTCGCCGACGCGTCCGATAAACCCGCTGTTTCCGCCAAGGCGGGCGACGCCTACCGCTACGTTAGCCGGCGCGCCGCCGGGGCACTGCAGCAGGCGGCCTTCGCTCTCCGGCAGCAGGTCCACCACCGCGTCGCCCAGAACCCAAACTTTTGCATTCATGCTGAAAATTCTCCATAGCTAAACTTAATTAAACCGGTTTAGCACATTAAAGCATAGCGACAGAGTGAGGGGAACGTTGCAGGCGGAAAAGTGCGATTCAGGGTATAAAAACGTGAGCGGCCTTGCAAAACCGCGGTGATTTGGCCGCGCGGAGGGTCATGCCGATCGCCGCCGTCTGCATAGCGGCATCGAGCGTCAGCCCGGACGGTTACGCTACGTCGCCCATGAAAGGAATGCTGGCTGAGCAGCCGGAACCTGGACCCGGCAGGTAAAAAGCGGATAGAAAAGTCTTAAAATAGTTTTAAGAACAATCCCTAAAGCCAGACGGCAGAATCTTGTGCCATGCTGAATGCGACTCATAACATTAAGTTCGTTAGAGAGAGGACAATATGAAAAAAGCAATGATTGCGTTATCTGCGATTCTGGTAGCAGCTCCTGTTTTTGCTGCAACGACACACGCAACCGATGATACCGTCGCGGCGGCCCACGAAGGGGCGAACACCGCGAAGGAAAAACTGCACGAGGCCCAGCACCAGGGTGAAGAGCAGCAGCTGAAAGCCAAACATGCGGCAGAAGGCAAAAGCGATAGCGTAGGCAGTGAAGTCAGCGAAGGCGCGCAGAAAACCTGGAACAAAACCAAAGAAGGGACTGAGAAAGGCTGGAACGCCACTAAAGAAGGCACCGAAAAAGGCTGGAATAAGACCAAAGAGGTCAGCAAAGAAGGCTGGGATAAAACCAAGCAGGGTGCCGAAGAGCTGAAAACAAAAGTCACTGAATAATCACTGACTATTTGCTAAAAAAGGTCGCGAAAGCGGCCTTTTTTGTTATTCAGGGCATTTAATTCAGTACCGGGATAATATTGATTAATACGTTATACGGCTCTACCTCCTGGATTCCGGGCAGCATTAAGGCGGCCAGTTCATGTTTTCCCATGCGCGCGGGTAACGCTGTAACAAAGGTGAATGAATGCAGCCGACAAAAAAAACTTAAACGATGAAGGATATTAGCCAGGAATTGTCCTGGTTATAGTGTTACTCACTATTCCTCCACATTTTCCCGGTACAAAGGAAATATATCAGGAGGTGTATTATGAAAAAGATTCTTTCACTGGCAATTATTTTATCGTGTGCTTTTACTTCCGCCTCATGGGCGGATGGCCCTGGCGGCAACAGCCACGGTCAGCAGCAGGTCTGGCAGCAAGACGCCGGCCGCGGCGGCCCGGACGGCAACCGCCAGCAGGGGGCGCAGGCCAACAACCATCAGGGCAATAATCATCAGGGGAACGGTGATAACCGTGGCCCGGATCGCGGCGATAAAGGGCGCGGGGGCCAGGCGCATGATAGCCGACCTCAGGCGCGTCATGAGCAGGATCACTTTGCGTGGAACGGGCACGATTTCCGCAAAGGTCAGCCGGCTCCGGAACGTTTCCGCGGTAATGATTATCGGATTAACGACTGGAACGATCGCGGATTACCGGCACCGCCGCGCGGGCAGCACTGGTCGTATATTGACGGCAACTATGTGCTGATTGCCGCCGCGACCGGGATTATTACTTCTATCCTGATTAACGGCGCGCTGAATAACTAATATCCAGCCACCCGGTTAGCGCGGCGCTGCCGGGTGAACCGCTGCGAGCGGTACGGCTTTAATTGCCTAACAGATATTTTCCCGCGACTTTTCAGTTAGGGCTTAAGTAAGACGGTGTGTTCAACAGAAGCGCCGTCATCATTTAAATAACGAAAGCGGATCTTTTGGCCTGTGGGGGGGTTAGCGAATGCTTCCAACGGATAGATGCGACGGCTATAGGCTTTTGTCATCATATCCATCTGCGCTTTGACCCCTTTTTCCTGACCACCGTTTAACAGAGTAATAGAGGTAAATGAAACGTTGAGAGGAGAAGGATTATCACATTCTATTCCCCAACCGCCATTTTCCTGCCGCAGCCTAAAGTTCAGCTTTGCTGTTGACTCTTCAAGCGAAGTTGCAAGGGCCTTCGGCCGCCAGAAGAGTTTTAACTGGGTATTCATTGCCAGCGTCAGGCGAGCATCCTGCGACTTTTTCCCCTCCAGCGGAGGGATCTCATAGAGATTAATCCAGAACACCGACTCACGATCCGTCGGCAAGGGATCCTGGTTATATATAATGCGCAGCCCCTGCCGCTCTCCGGGTTCCAGACGGAAAACGGCGGGGAGGATGACAAACGGCGCCTGTTCAAAATCAGGATGGCCCGCACCATCGTCGATCCAGCTTTGAATAATCACCGGATAGGCATTGGTATTTGCCAGCATCAGCGTTTTTTCGCGCTGTCCTTCCGTATAGACCATCCTGGTGGCGGCAGGCATGATCCCGGCATAAAGCGGCGCGGCAGAAAGCATGCCCAGCAAGCAGATAAGGGCGCTCTTCATCATTGCATTTTCACCAGTACATAAGCCGTAGCGTAGACTTTACCCGGCGTGATGCTTTGCCCGTTTAGCTTTTTCAGGCTGGCAATGAGTGAATAAGTGTAATAGGTATAACCGCTTTTAACGCTTCCGGCCTGGGTTGCGCCCTGCATGACCGGGTACCAGCCCGCATTATTGCCTCCCGGCGTTAAGCTGGAAAAACCGGGCTGGCCAACAAAAATAAGCTCTTCGCCAGGCTTGTTGCTATGGGCAAGCGTAATGCCTACGCCCTTAGCCATATCAGCGGAAAAGTAGTTGTCGGATACCAGCGCGCTGACGCCGCCGCTGCCGTTAACCAGCCCGAGAGACTGCGCTGCGCTGTATGCACCTTCAGAAACCTGGAAACCCATCGCTGTTTGGGTGTCGCCAATGCCGGACTGAACGGTATCACTGCATTCAACTTGTACTGAAAAGGAGGAGGTGGCTTTCATTCCCGCTTCCAGTTCCGGGACCGAAATTGTCGGCAGCATCACGATGGGCGTGGCGCTACGGGCGACGCACGTGGGAACGCTGTAGATGGCGCTGCCCGTACGCATGCCGTAACCAAATCCATTATCTGCGCCCCAGAAATCAAATTTTGATGCGCTGTCCTCACCCACTTTGTCATGACTAAAGGAAAAAGAGACTGAGGCGTCGCCAGCAAGCTGAATATAGCTGTTTGGCTGCGTACAGGTATAAATCATGCCTGTGGCTTTACCAAAGGCAATACCGCTTCCGCTATTATTGTTGTTGCCACAATAGGCGGAACTGGCGGATTTGCCCGGCAGCGTGCTGACCCGATACAACTCGGCCTGCAGCGGCGGTATATCCTGCAGGCGAATTTGGATCTTACCGTTAGAAGTGGTATTCCAGCTGGAGAGCGGTAATTTCTTCCAGTAGCGGGTTAAGGTGACGCCGCCCATTGTCTGACGGATGCCAACGTAGGCGAACCACGTCGCATAGACATCGCTTAACCCATCAGGACCGCCAATATCATAGTAACCGCCAATCCGATCGTCACCGTTGGTCGCCACGAGGAAATATATACCGGAAAGATCTGCCTCATCACACTCCCAGAGCACCGTAGAGGCTGTTGCTCCGCCATAGGTATAGTTAGTGGGAGGAACGACGATGCTGGCCAGTAACGAGCCCACCGGCATAAAATATTCATCAGTCAGGTTAATTTTTCCAAACGGAATGATTGCCGTTCGCCCATCTTCCGTTTGAGGCGCGCTGGTTTTGGTGCATCGGCTCCAGCCTGGCGCGGCAGCCAGGAGTAGCATCAGAGTGATACCCAGCTTAATGATATTTTTCATTTCTACTTCGGCTCCATTAACGTGAACAGACTGAGGATAATCTGACCATCGGCTGCTCTGGCTGCGCGCCAGAAATATCAAAAGGCAGCGTGCAGCGTTCTTCTGGCTTATCTCCCCAGCGGACGACAAAGTGCCCCTGGCTTTTTTCGCTACGCACGTATATTTGTCCTCCCTGGCCCGCCATACCGATGACGTTGCCGCCCTCATCCAGGACATCCGAACCCGGCGGCAATGATTCGCCGCTGGCTAATCGGGCTTTAATTAACAAGGCTGTACCGCTACGGGTGCGAAAAACCACTTTGCTGACGGAGCCTGCCAGAGGGGCAACGCGTTTTTCGCTGTCCACCAGCTCGGCGCTACCGTCCATATTTTGCGGATCCAGCGTGACCCGGTTGTAGCGATATGGCGTCAATGAAGGGACCAGCGCATAACCCTGGTTATCAATCGTCACTTGTTGAGCGTTAAGCACTTTCGCTCCCGCTGCGCCTTTCGCTTCAACGAGGGCAAAAGTGTCGCCCAGATACGGGCCGAAAGTGAGGCCGCCGGAGTGAATAGCCAGTGCGCCCTGGGCGCTGCCGGATGCCTGCCAGTACCCGTCGCCTTTCGAAGCGTTCACTCCAACGGTGGTATCCGAGAACCGTTTTTGCAGGTTGCCGCTGAAGACGGTGTTGCGGTACTGCTGATCGCGACTGATATTCAGGCCATAGCTGGCCGTTTGCTGTTCATCAATCACCCCGTTCAGCGAACTTTGATACTGATCGCCGCCATCGGTCGAATGAGTCCAGGAGGTGCTTAATGTCGGCGCTCGCGTGCTGGAGGTGCCCAGCGGTATTGAGAATGAGAGCGAGGTGATGGTTTGCATGCTACCGTTATCGCCATAGCTGCCCATACGCTGACGGCCGACGGACAGGTTGGTGCTGATGCCGTGAAAACTGTTGCTATAGCCAAACTGTAACTGCGTATCTCGATTGCGGCCATCACGGTAATCCTGCGTCGAACCCGACAAATACAGGCTGCCAAGCTGGCCAATGCTTTGGCTCAATGAAATATCGAATCGGGAACGCTGGCTGTAGGTGGACGATTGCCAGCTATCGCCATAATGTGTGCTATCGCGCAGGCTGAGCACATCGCTAAGATCGCGATAGCCGCTGGTCGAATAGCGGTATCCGGCAAGGGAGACCGTCGTATCCGTCTCCTGAAACGTTTTGCTCCAGGAAAGGTGCGTCATCCAGCCTTCGGTATAGCCGCTATCGGGCACCTTTGCATGCGACCAGGTGAGGTCCATGCCGAGGGCCCCCAGCCAGCTACCGTAAACGCCGCCGAACATGATTGCCTGGTAGGAGTCTGCGATGCGCAAACCGCTGTTCATAGTGATGGCGTTACTGAGGCCTCGCTGCCAGGTTATGTCGCCGAATAGCGATTCCTCGCCGGTATCGCGGGTTTTCCCCAGCTCGAAGTTGTAGCGGGATATGCCCGCCCTCATCGATTCCGGTACGGCGGAGAAGGGGACGCTGAAGCGGCTGACCGATCCGTCCGCTTCGCTCACCTCAACGTCGAGATCGCCGCTATAGCTCGTCGGATAGAGGTCTGTAATTTCAAACGCTCCCGGCGCGACCGTTGTCTGGTAGATTTCCTGACCATTTTGACGGACGGATACTTTGGCGTTAGTGACGGCAACGCCACGAATAACAGGAGCGTAGCCGCGTTGAGAATCAGGCAGCATCCGGTCATCCGTAGCAAGGCTGAAGCCGCGGTAGTTCAGGCCGGAAAAGAAACGACCTGCCGTGACCAGCTCGCCCGCCGTGAGTTGGCTGCCATATTCGGGTAGAGGTCTCTGCAGGTAGCTACGGATATTTTTCCAGGTACTACCGCCATCGCGGCTCCAGTTTAAATTGGATAACTGCCGATACTGCCATTTTCCAAGATTGATCCCGCCACTTAGCGAAGCCCAGGCCGAGTCCTGATTGCCGCTATTCTTTCCGGAATAGGAAACATGATAATAGTTGCTGATATAGTTTACGAAACCGACTGAAGTCCCCGAATCCAGCTCTTCCGGGTCAACGTACCCGCGAGGCGCTCTGTCCATTTCTGTCTGGGGAACGCTGAGATTAAGACGTAGCTGCGCAACGTTCATATCCACGCTACCGCCTTTTACTACCTGCTTTAAAAAATAGCAGCGGGGGGCTGATGATGAATTGGCGGCGGTTGGCGGCGTAAGTTTAATACCCGCACTTTTGAAAAAGGTCTCAGGTAAGCAAGGAGAAACCGAATCGTCATTGAGTTTGATGAATTCAACTTCAATATTATCGACAAAGTGGCTATTTACAGAGACATCGACTCTGTATTTCCCCGGAGCGATGCTATTTTTCTTCACCAGCTGTGCGAGAGCCGACTGGCTGAATCTTCCACCGCGAAATAATTCAGGCTCGAAAATATAATCATCGGCCGCAGATGAGTCGGACAATGCATTTTCCGGAGTGCTATCCGCTGCGTACGATCCGGAGATTGATGCTATTACAGAACATAAAACAAGAGTGTATTTCACGCTACTCCGCCTCCGAATCGGTACGGTATCATTTTTATTATTGCGTTCTATAAGGTGCGCTCGTTGATGACATCTATGCCGTAATCATTGACCAAAACTAACCGCAGACGTGCGCCCTTGAGGCCGGACACCGGGGCTGAGGGTAACCACTCTGCGGATGATTGCGGCGCGACCATTTGCCTATCAGCTAGCTTAATTTCGCGACCGTTAATCACTAAACTGGCGCGACGGACAACGGCAAAGTACCCAGCGGAATTAGTGACTTTTATTTTTTTGCCGCTAAGCGAAAAGGTCATTTTCTGCGCCGTCTCTCCCGGGGTTCCTTCTATTCCCTGAGGGCGATAAAAAATTTTAACCCGATTGGTGATGGCTAAAACGAGCTGATTACTCCCACTTTTTTCCGATTTTGTCGCCGGAAGTTGGGTGAAATTCATATAAAAAATTGATTCTTTATTTTGCGGTAGACTATTGCCAATATACTTTAGAAGAACCGTTTGCGCGCTGCCCGGCTCCATGCGAAATATATTGGGCGTCAGCAGGAAGTTGCTATCTTCTTCATCAGCTGGTTTCTTTTCACTGCCATCGTCGACCTGAACCTGAACAATATAAGGTTGCTGGTCCGGATTTTTTAGCTGGATAGATTTATTGCTAGCCTGAGCAGGATAAATAATACGCGTCCCGGTCATCACTACGCTAGCACAGACATGATGACTCAAGCATAAAAGAAGCATTGCTACCAATGAGAAATAAATGCGCATCCTTCGCTTTCCTGTATTAAATTAGTACCCTAAGTCTGAGTTTAATTTGCTGCCAGAAGAGATATGTTTGGCATCGCAGCGAAATCTATCGCACACGATACAAAGAAACCGGGTGAAAACTCTGGCTGGACGAAAATGTCTCGCCAGCCAGAGCTGCGCAATTAGAAGTAGCTCAGCGTATATTCGGCTACAGAGGTAATTTTACCCGGGGTAGCGCCTGTCGCTTTAACGACATAATAACGTGCACCGAACTCGTAGCTTGCTTCAGTTTTGGTTGCTTTCAGTACCAGTCCGTTAACAGCCGTTGGGCCAGAGAGCACTACCGGATTTGAACCATCGCTTGAAGCCGTTAACTGAATACCAAATCCGACGGCGGCATCGCTGGTTGCGCGGTTGCCCAGAACGCCGGAGCCGGTATCCACATCATAGCCAAGGAATTTCGTGGCAATGTTAATATCGGTCGCCGGCGCAGTACAATCGCTGATAGAGACGGTGAATGGGGTCAGTCCAGCCGTTTGTCCATTGGCAAGGGTAGGGCCGAAGTCAGTTGTGGCTACGGTAGGCAGCATGACGACAGAGCTGGTTTGCCCGTTAATGCTGACAGAACAGGTCTGGTCGGTGACTTCCCCTTGAAAGGTAACGGTTGGGGTAGCAAAAGCTGCGCAAGGCAACATACCGAAAGCAGCGATAATTGCTATCTTCTTGAACTGATTAGTCATTTGTATATCCTTATCTAATTTTCAAAACAGGCCTCGTGATACGAGGCGTTATTACATCAACTGGCTATTCGCCTGGCTATGTAGGCCTTTCAACACACTATTTAATAAGTTTCTTTATCTCTATATTGCGGTCTTTATCAGGAGCATTAACAGAAAGTGCGTCCATGTAATATTCACGCTTCCTGAAGTTACATATTTAATCCTGGTGGTATTTTGTGAAAAGAAAAGCCGCCTCTTTTATAGGATGTTCTGTCGCGGTGATGATCTGTCAGCTTTTTATTTTCGTTACCGATGCTGTCTGTCGGGCTCTTTGTGCTAACCGTATTGTCATATTTATCATTCCCACGGTTAGATGCTAACGTAATTCTTTAGTACGCCGCACGTCAGTGAATTTATATTTTCAATGTGAAAAGATTATAAAGATGGGAAACCTCCTGGTGCAAGTCAAAAAGGCCTGGGGCTCTTATCTATCCAGGAATATTCCTAAATAAATGTTTTTGCCAATGCGCAAACATTAGCGATGTTTTGGTATTAAACTCTAATGTCGTGCATGTTCATAGTTGAAAGCTCTGATTTTAGTATGTTTTAAATTGTCTTTAATTCAGGGTTTATATATCTATAGGCTTTGTTGAATAAATCGAACTTTTGCTGAGTTGAAGGATCAGAGCACGTATCT
>NZ_JBEAFR010000072.1:0-41800 GCF_040062315.1 Klebsiella sp. GW_Kp181 | reverse complement strand
AGTGAAACGCCGTAGCGCCGATGGTAGTGTGGGGTCTCCCCATGTGAGAGTAGGGCATTGCCAGGCATCAAACAAGTAAAGAGCCCATCCGTCAGGATGGGCTTTTTGCGTTTTCGCTCCTGCGTAAATATCCTTTTTCCTGGCTGGTAATGGCAATTTATCCGTTTGACGTTATCTGAGGGGAGGGGCTTTGCCCGGCCTTTAGTCGCGGGTGATACCGTTAAGCATCGCGGAACTTACCTTCGGGGAAGCGGTACCGGATAACCCTCCGGCACCTTTTATGGCAGAGAAGAGAAGGCGTTAACGGGTTAAAGCTACAATACCGAGCGTCAGGCCAGCTACCGCAGCTGCGCCGCCGGCAATCGCGCCAGCGGTTTCCCAGTTATCCTGAGTTGTTCCTTTCACACAAGTATTGGTATGGACGAGTCTACCTTCAGAGTCATAAACCGGTACGCACGGAGAGTCATGTGCACAGCCGGCAAGTAGCGTAGCCAGCAATGCCACTATAATAAATTTGTTCATGATGTTACCTCTAAATAATCCGCTTCGCTGTAGTGGCGAACCCACGTACATACGGAACAGCTTATTTTCTCATCAGAAATATAGTTGGCCGCCAGAGTAAATAATCTCAATTTATGACTAACGTAAATATTATTAAGAAAGACAGATGATTATGAGTAAATAATGTGGATTGCGGGGCGGGGGTAGGTTAAAGAATAATAAATATATTTAATATCAGTGAGATAGGTATTTATTTTTCAGGCAAGAAAAAAGGCACCGGATGGGTGCCCTGGAAAGAATATTTAGTCTATGTGCCTGGTAAAGCGTCGCCTTACTACCACAAAGAAGACCGGGACAAAGAATATAGCCAGCAATGTTGCCGTCAACATTCCGCCCATAACTCCGGTACCTACTGCATTTTGAGCTCCGCTGCCTGCGCCATGGCTAATAACCAGAGGCAGAACACCCAAAATAAAAGCAAGGGAAGTCATCAGGATAGGACGTAGACGCATACGGGATGCTTCCAGTGTGGCTTCGATAATGCCCTTGCCTTCTTTATCCATCAGGTCTTTGGCAAACTCAACGATAAGAATCGCGTTTTTCGCAGAGAGGCCAATAGTGGTTAATAAGCCTACCTGGAAATAAACGTCATTATTAAGCCCGCGTAACGACGCCGCGAGTAATGCTCCAACAACGCCTAATGGTACGACGAGCATGACAGAGAAGGGGATCGACCAGCTTTCATAAAGCGCCGCAAGACACAGAAAGACGACAATCAGCGAAATGGCATACAGGGCTGGCGCCTGATTACCCGATAAACGTTCTTGATAGGACATTCCCGTCCAGTCGTAACCAATACCGGCAGGAAGCTTGCTGGCTAGCTGTTCCATTAAAATCATCGCATCACCGGTACTTTTCCCCGGTGCCGCTTCCCCCAAAACTTCCATAGAGGGTAAACCATTGTAGCGCTCCAGGCGCGGTGAACCATAAACCCAGCGCGAGGTCACGAATGCGGAGAACGGGACCATCTCGCCGTTCGCGCTGCGAACGTACATATTATTGATATCGCTAGGCAGCATACGGAATTTAGCATCGGCCTGAACGTAGACTTTTTTCACGCGTCCATGGTCAATAAAGTCGTTAACGTAGTAGCCCCCTAGCGCCGCGGAAATGGTCTCATTGATATCGGATAGCGAAATACCCAGAGCCTGAGCTTTCTCCTGATCGACATCAAGCTTGAATTGCGGCGTGTCTTCGAGCCCGTTGGGGCGAACGCGTACCAGCTGGTCAGGGTATTCTCTCACCATACCCAGAAGTTGATTACGGGCCTGGGTTAATGCGCTATGGCCCAGGTTACCCTGATCGATAAGCTCAAAATCAAAACCGGTAGCCGTACCCAGCTCGATAATTGCCGGCAGGTTGAAAGGAAAGACCATAGCATCTTTAATCTGACTAAAGGCAACGGTAGCCCGTTTGATGATTGCCTCAACACCATTCTCTGCGCCGCTGCGCTCTTCCCATGGCTTCAGGCTGACAAACGCCATACCGGAGTTTTGGCCCTGGCCGCTAAAGCTAAAGCCGTTAACGGTAAAGACGCTTTCAACGTTCGCCTTCTCTTTATGCAGATAGTAATCGGTAACCGTATCAAGAACCTTCTGCGTGCGTTCCTGCGTTGCGCCTGAAGGGAGCTGGATCATGGTCATAAATACCCCCTGATCCTCATCCGGCAAGAAAGAGGTGGGCAGGCGCATAAACAATACCGCCATACCCACAACGATTAGCAAATAGATGATCAGATAGCGCCCGGTACAGCGCAGGATCCCACTCACGCTGTTGGTGTAGTGATTCACGCTACGATCGAATTTCGCATTAAACCAGCCAAAAAATCCTTTTTTCTCATGATGATCGGCTGATGCGGGTTTCAGTAAGGTGGCACAAAGCGCGGGGGTCAGGATCAGCGCCACCAGTACGGACAGCGCCATCGCGGAGACGATGGTGATAGAAAACTGCCGATAAATCGCCCCCGTAGAGCCGCCAAAGAAGGCCATCGGGACAAACACCGCCGATAGCACCATGGCAATACCCACCAATGCCCCCTGGATTTGCGACATCGATTTTTCCGTCGCCTCTTTTGGGGAGAGCTTCTCTTCTACCATCACGCGTTCGACGTTTTCCACTACCACGATAGCATCGTCGACCAACAGGCCTATTGCCAGCACCATGCCAAACATCGTTAGCGTATTGATGGAGTAACCGAAGGTTGCCAGCACGGCAAAGGTGCCAAGCAGAACGACCGGAACTGCGATAGTGGGGATCAGAGTAGCCCGGATATTCTGTAAGAACAGATACATCACCAGGAAGACGAGGATGATGGCTTCAAATAGCGTCTTCACCACCTCGTGGATAGAGATTTTCACAAACGGCGTGGTGTCGTAAGGATAGACGACCTTCATCCCCTGTGGGAAGTACGGCTGCAGTTCGGCAAGCTTCGCTTTTATCGCCGTGGCGGTATCAAGGGCATTGGCACCGGTCGCAAGTTTAATTCCCAGGCCTGAAGCTGGCTTGCCATTGATTCTTGCGACGACGTTATAGTTTTCTCCGCCCAGCTCAATGCGTGCCACATCTTTCAGATGCACGACTGACCCGTCGGCGTTCACTCGCAGAGTTACTTTGCCAAATTCTGCGGGGTCCTTCAGTCGCGTCTGGGCAATGATGGATGCATTTAGCTGCTGGCCTTTAAGGGCCGGAGTGCCGCCAAGCTGCCCTGCAGCAATCTGATCGTTTTGGATTTTAAGCTGGTTTATGACGTCAACAGGCGTCAAATTGTACTTATTCAGCAGGTTTCCATCCAGCCAGATGCGCATTGCATACTGTGCGCCGAAGAGCTGTACATCACCCACGCCGTTAAGGCGGCTGATGGTATCTTTGACGTTCGAGGCCACATAGTCAGAGATATCATCCTGAGTGGTGCTGGGGTTATCGGAGATGAAACCAGCGACCATTAAGAAGCTACTGCTTGATTTCTCGACGCTAATCCCCTGCTGCTGTACTTCCTGAGGCAGTAGCGGCGTTGCCAGCTGGAGTTTATTCTGTACCTGAACTTGCGCAATATCCGGATCCGTACCCGAGGTAAAGGTCAGCGTAATGGTCACGCCGCCGGCGGAATCGCTGGTTGAGGACATATACATCAGGTTATCAATGCCGTTCATGTTCTGTTCGATAACCTGAGTCACCGTATCCTGTACGGTTTGGGCATCCGCGCCAGGGTAGGTGGCGGAGATAGCGACCGCAGGCGGTGCGATGGTCGGGTATTGTGCTATCGGGAGCTGCATAATCGCGAGGCCGCCGGCAATCATCATGATGATTGCCAGCACCCAGGCGAAAACCGGGCGATGGATAAAAAACTTAGACATAGGGATTCGTACCTTATTGCGCGACAGTCGTCGCGGTATCCTCTTCGGCCTTCACCGTGACGCCGGGACGCACTTTCTGCAGACCGCTGACAATGACCTTTTCACCGGCTTTCAGACCGCTCGTGATTAACCACTTATCGCCAATCGCCTGCGAGGCGGTGACTGGCCGCGTTTCAACCTGGTTTTTGTCATTGACGAGCATCACGCTGGCATCACCGCGCGGCGTACGGGTTACCCCCTGCTGAGGAACGAGAATAGCGTCTGGTGAAATACCTTCGTCGATGCGAGCGCGAACAAACATTCCTGGCAGCAGAGCATGCTGTGGGTTGGGGAAGATCGCGCGCAGCGTAATAGAGCCGGTGCTCTCATCTACCGTAACATCGGAGAACTGCAGGGTGCCCCGCAGCGCATAAGGTTGACCGTTTTCCATAATCAGCTGCACGCTTTTAGTGCCACTGCCCTGCTGCAGACTCTCCTGCTTCAGGCGCATGAAATCATTACTGGACTCGGTAACATCAACATAAATAGGATCGAGCTGCTGTATCGTCGCCATTGCATCAGCCTGACCATTTGTCACCAGTGCGCCTTCGGTTACGCTGGATTTGCCGATGCGACCGCCGATAGGTGAAGTCACTTTGGTGTACGCCAAATCAATGCGCGCGCTTTCAACGGCGGCTTTTGTTGCGATAACATCGGCATCCGCCTGGCGGGCCGTCGCTACTGCCTGATCGTATTCCTGCTGGCTGATATATTTTGTGCCGAGAAGAGGCGCATAACGTTTGACCGTTAAATGGGCGATAGCCGCTGCGGCCTCTGCTTTCGCTTCATCCCCCTTTGCGCTGTTATAAGCTGCCTGATAGGTCGCCGGATCGATTTGATAGAGAGACTGTCCAGCGGCGACATCGCTACCTTCGACAAAGTTACGATGCAGGATAATGCCGCTAACCTGCGGGCGAACTTCCGCTACGCGGTAAGCTGATGTCCGGCCAGGTAGCTCCGTGGTCACGGACAGCGGCGCGCTGTTCACCACATAAACGGAGACCTGAGGTATCTGCGCATGCGGTTGCCGATCGCCTGAATCATCACAGCCGCTGAGCAGGAGGGCCGGGATGATGAGGCTGGATAAAAGTGTAACCCTGACGTGACGTGTCATTGCTGTTCCTTATAGATTTTGAGCCAGGCTTGGCCACGAATCTGTGCAAGAAATAATGAATTAAAATGCGGTTTGGTATCCTACAAATAAAAAACGGTGGATGTAAGAAATAGTTATTTTTTAGCCATCAGCAAGGCACGCAAAAACAAAATATCGGTGATTATGTTTTGAGAATGATCTCAATTTAAAATTTGCTTACACTGATATTTAATCGGTGAATAAATTTCTTTTAATTATTCTTGTGGTGTATTTATTTGCATTTCACTTGAGATTTAACTTATCTGTATTTTTGCTAAACAATATTCATTGTCAGATGTTAGGTTTATACGTATTCACTTATTTCCCACACTCTTAATCTGGCGTAGAGCGGAGCACCGTATGCCTAGAAGAACGAAAGAAGATGCGTTAAAGACGCGGCAGCTTTTGATTGAGTCAGCCATTCAACAGTTTGCCCTACGCGGCGTGACCGGTACAACGTTAGCCGATATCGCTGATGCTGCTGGCGTGACGCGGGGAGCAGTCTACTGGCACTTTTCCAGCAAAGCGGAACTCTTTAATGAAATGTGGCAACAGCAGCTTCCGTTACGTGATCTGCTTAAACATGAATTTACCTCTTCACACGCTCAGGACCCGCTCAGCAGGCTACGAGAAAAATTTATTATCGGTCTGCAATATATCGCCATTAATCCCCGTCAACGTGCGCTAATGCAAATTCTGTATCAGAAGTGTGAGTTTTCCAGCGAGATGATATCCGAGGCTGAGATTCGCAAAAAAATTGGTTTTAGCTATCCCGTTATTCGCAGTGTTTTACAGCTCTGCATTCGTAACGGATTATTACCAGAGGAAACCAACGTTGAAATTTCATTAATTGTATTACATAGCGCATTTGTCGGTATTATTAAAAACTGGCTCGTAGAGCCCGGAAAATTCGACCTGTATCATCAGGCTCCCGCTTTGGTTGATAATATTATGTCGGTCCTTTGCGGAACCCGCGGGCTACAGGCGATAGTCAATCATTAAAGCGGATGTAATAAAAAAGGCGCTTCCCCATGCCGAAGAGCGCCTTTTATATCAAACATTTAACTGATTAGTATCAGTTCATGCCGTATTTTTTCAGCTTTTTACGCAGAGTACCACGGTTGATGCCCATCATCAGGGCAGCACGGGTCTGGTTACCGCGGGTGTATTGCATCACCATGTCCAACAGGGGCTGTTCTACTTCAGCCAGTACCAGCTCATACAGGTCATTAACATCCTGACCGTTCAGTTGAGCAAAATAGTTCTTCAGTGCCTGTTTAACCGAGTCACGCAGGGGCTTTTGAGTTACCTGATCCTGAGAGTTAACGGTAGAAACGGTCAGTACGTCAGAATTTACGCGTTGTTCGAACATAGTTCTGTCAGCTCTTTATTTCTATTACGCAAAATTTTCGAAGTATGCCTCCAACGCCTCCAGCTGTTCGCTGGAATCTTCTATGGCGTTGAATGTGCGCCGAAACTGGTCATCTGGAGCGTGTTCCTGCAGATACCAGGATACGTGTTTGCGTGCGATTCGGTACCCTTTTGCGTGGCCGTAAAAGCCATGCAGTTCCCGAACGTGTGCACAAAGCAAGCGCTTAACCTCTGCCAGGGGCAGCGGGGGCAGCAGCTCTCCAGTGTCCAGATAGTGCTGGATTTCCCGAAAGATCCAGGGTCTTCCCTGAGCCGCACGGCCTATCATAAGGGCATCAGCCCCCGTATAGTCGAGCACGGCTCTGGCTTTAAGCGGGTCAGTAATGTCGCCATTCGCGATAACCGGAATGGAAACTTTCTGCTTAACTGCCCGAATACTGTCGTACTCAGCGTCTCCGTTAAACAAGCAGGCGCGGGTGCGTCCGTGAATAGTCAGAGCCTGAATGCCACATTCTTCAGCCAGTTGGGCAATTTCTACACAGTTACGGTGTTCCGGTTCCCAACCGGTGCGAATCTTGAGAGTTACGGGAACGTCCACTGCTTTGACGACCGCCGTCAGGATCGACTTCACCTGGTCGGGGTACTGCAAGAGGGCTGAACCTGCAAGCTTACGATTCACTTTTTTAGCCGGACACCCCATATTGATATCAATAATTTGGGCGCCGCTTTCCACGTTAATACGGGCGGCTGCAGCCATCTCTTCCGGCACGCTGCCGGCGATTTGCACGGTACGAATACCGGGCTCATCAACGTGCACCATCCGTAAGCGGGACTTGTCGCTCTCCCAGACCTGCGGGTTGGAGGACATCATCTCGGATACGGTCAACCCTGCTCCCATCTCGTAACACAGCGTCCGGAATGGTCTGTCAGTAATGCCAGCCATAGGCGCTGCGATAAGTCGATTTCTGAGCTGGTAGTGTCCGATGCGCATGAGTTAAGAAATGACCATACTGTGACTGCAAGGCGGCGTATATTACGCATTTTTTGCACGAGATGAAAGGCCAAACTTTGAGCAATCCACTGAGGTGGATCAAAGAATCGCCGTCCAGGTCGACGCTCATGAATAATTAGCTTTATAAATCATTGTATTAAAAATATGTGATGAATTTATCTACACATATATTTTTGCATAACTTCTCATTTTTTCTTCCCGGCCCGGGGTGTGGACAAGATAATCTGCTGAATTAATCAGCAAATTATCTTGGCTTTATGTGAGTTAGCTCTCATTTCAGAACATGATCGTGAAGCGTATCTGATGTTTACTCAATGACGACGCGACCATTCAGCGGCTGCACCGGACGATTATTATCGTGATGCATGGTGTGGCTAAATTTTGCCAGCTGCGCGGCAGACAACGTTAGCGGATGCTTAAGGACAATCCAGGTTACCCCTTCAGAGCAGGGCGGAGTAGTCAGAGAGCCGCTGAATCGCCAGTATGTCTTGTCCGCAGGAAGCAGGGCGTTGAGGTCCATTTGCGTGCTGACCTTCGCATTCTGCTCCGCTTTTTCCGGCATAGTAGCCCACAGTTTGTTCAGCTCGCTATTTTCCGCCCCCTGGTCAAACATCACCGCTACGACAGTGATGGCCCCTTGAGCGTTGGTATGGACCAGGTGCATCTCCATCGCATAGTGCTTACCGTGAACGGTATTTTCGCTCGGGGCATGGAAATGGAACTGCTGAAGGGTAAATGGCGTACCGTCAATTGTAATGGTGTCCGCTGTGGTAGTTTTTAACCCGGCCTGAATGGTGTGACCATTGTTGATGAGCGTAATTGGGCCATCAATATAGTGGGTTTCCAACGGTGACAGGTGCGCTTTGAACGTGGTATCGATGTTGATGGGAGATTGGTTCATGCCGCTCTGGCAGGTTTTGTACTCTTCACTGAGCGCTCCCCAGTGCTCCGGCGAACCTTCGCCTTCATAGCCCCAATGGGAAGCAAAAACCGTAATGGGCATCATGCTTAACACCAACAATGCCGCCTTGCCTAAAGATGTTTTCATATAATTCGTCCAATGAATAAGATGATGATTTTATTGGTAACTACAATATGTTACCGCATCATCTTATTCTTATTGGGCGAATGATTTTGTACAGAAAACGCGAAAAGTTGTGGCCTGCGATGAGGCCACAAGGAGAGATTACTTTTTAATACCGGTAATCCGGCACCACTCCTCTTTCTCCACGACGGGATCGAGATTAAAGAGGTCGGCGTATGCCTCACAAACGCTTTCCGCCTGGCTGGCAAGGATGCCGGAAAGCCCCAGCAGACCGCCTGTAACCGGCAGCACGCTGATAAGCGGGGCTAGCTCGCGTAATGGGCCAGCCAGAATGTTTGCGACCACGACATCGGCTTTCATCGCCTCTGGCTGATCTTTAGGCAGATACAGTTCCAGACGTTCAGAGACCCCGTTGCGCTCGGCGTTATCGCGGCTGGCCTGAATCGCCTGCGGATCGATATCAATACCAATCGCTTTCGCTGCGCCCAGCTTTAAGGCCGCAATGGCCAGAATGCCTGAGCCGCAGCCAAAATCGATGATCGTTTTGCCTGCGAGATCGAGTCCATCCAGCCATTCGAGGCACATTGCCGTTGTGGGATGCGTACCGGTACCAAACGCCAGGCCCGGATCGAGCATCACGTTAACGGCGTTTTCATCCGGCACATTCCGCCAGCTCGGGCAGATCCACAGGCGTTTACCGAAGCACATAGGGTGGAAGTTATCCATCCATTCGCGCTCCCAGTCTTTATCTTCCAGTTGTTCGATTTTATGCACGAAACCGGCGCCCAGCAGCGGATGCTGCTCCAGAATCGCGACCACTTCTTGCATGTCTGTTTCAGCGTCAAACAGGCCGATAACATCAGTATCGCCCCACAGACGGGTCTCGCCCGGCAGAGGTTCGAATACCGGCGTGTCGTGCGTATCCTGGAAAGTAATGGAAACGGAACCCGCTTCCATCAGCGCATCGCTCAGTTCTTCCGCGTTCGCGCCGGTAGTGTTCAGTTTCAGTTGGATCCATGGCATGGCAAAACTCTTTATTTATCAGTAGTCAATACGGCGGCTTGCGGGGCGGAGGTTCCGAAGCGGTTTCCGACCAGGAAAGCCAATAAACTTAACAGTAACGAGGGCACTATCGGATGGAGGCCCAGGTACTGAAGATTAAAAGTGGCGAGTATGGCATAGAGTACGCCGCCGACGATCATCGCGCTCAATGCGCCTTTCGCGTTCGCTCGTTCCCAGTACAGGCCCAGCACCAGCGGCCATAAGAACACGGCCTCCAGGCCGCCGAACGCCAGCAGGTTGAGCCAGATAATCATCTCAGGCGGACGCCAGGCTGCCAGCAGCAGTAAAGCGCCCAACAGCAGGGTGATCGTTGCCGACATCCGCTTCAACCGGGTTTCATTTGTTATCTGCTCGGGGCGCAGATTCAGATACAGATCTTTAATGATCGTAGCGGAACTTTGCAGCAGTTGAGCGTTGATCGTCGACATAATGGCGGCCATTGGCGCAGCGAGGAAGATCCCGGCGGCAAATGGCGGCAATACTTTCACCATGAGGGTAGGGATGACCAGATCCGGCACCGTCAGATCCGGGATCACCGCGCGGCCGAGCGCTCCGGCAAGGTGCATACCAAACATCAGGATCGCGACGACTACTGTGCCAATGATAATTCCCCGGTGAACCGCTTTGCTGTCTTTATAGGAGATGCAGCGAACGGCGGTGTGCGGAAGGCCAATCACCCCGAAGCAGACCAGCACCCAAAAAGAGGTCATAAAGGTGGGAGAAAGAATATCATCAGCACCCTGCGGAGAGACCAGCTTAGGATCGATAGTTTGCAGCGTTTCTACCGCATTATGTAGCCCGCCAGCCGCATGCACGACGCCAACCAGCAGAACAATCGTTCCTATCAGCATTACCATCCCCTGGAGGGTGTCATTGAGGACGCTGGCACGAAAACCGCCGAACGCGGTATAAAGTGCGATACTGACGCCAAAAATCAGCAGGCCGGTTTCGTAGGGGATGCCCGCCGCGGTTTCCAGCAGGCGCGCCCCGCCGATGAACTGCACCGTCATTGCCCCAACAAAAGCAACCAGTAGGCTCAGGCTCGCAAGCCAGACCAGCAGGCGGCTTTGATAGCGGGCAAAGAGCATATCGTTCAGCGTTACGGCATTATAACGTCGCGCCAGAATGGCGAATTTCTTACCCAAAATTCCCAGCGAGAGCCAGATAGCAGGAAGCTGGATCATCGCCAGCAGTACCCAGCCGAGACCATATTTATAGGCCGCGCCGGGGCCGCCTATAAACGAGCTTGCGCTGATATAGGTAGCCGTAAGCGTCATGGCTAATACAATGCCGCCCATCGAGCGGCTACCGAGGAAATACTCGTTCAGGAAGGAACCCGTTACGCGCTTACGCATCGCATAGATGGAGAGAGCAAACACCACCAGCAGGTAGGCGACAAGCGGCAGTATGACTTCAAGCTGCATCGTCATCCTCCAGAGGAATATCGCGATAAATCAGTTTTACCATTGCCCAGCACAGCAGGATAAACACCAGCGGTACCAGCAGGCAGGCCATTTCAAACCAGTGCGGCAGGCCGGTTATGCCAATACCGACGCCCGGCAAATAGGCGGCAGCCAGCCAGGCCGCAAGATAAAGAAGGGTTAGCCACAGCGCCCAGCGCGCCTCTTTATGGGCCTGAACAAAACGTTTGTCCATTTTTTGTCCCTTGAGGATGAAGAAAGCGGGGATTGTACCGCATGGAAAAGCGGAGAGGAGAGAAAAAGAAAAAAGGCCGGATTATCCGGCCTTTTGCAGCAGTAAGAGAATTACTTCTCCTGCAATCCGAGTTTTTTCTCCAGATAGTGGATATTGGTGCCACCATTCTGGAAATGTTCGTCGTTCATGATGCGGATCTGCAGATCTACGTTGGTTTTGATGCCATCGATAATCAGCTCCTGCAGCGCATTTTTCATGCGGGCAATCGCGACATCACGGTTTTCACCATAGCAGATCAGCTTGCCGATCATTGAGTCATAGTACGGAGGTACGGTGTAGCCTGCGTAGATATGAGACTCCCAGCGTACGCCAAAACCGCCCGGCGCGTGGAAGCGGGTAATTTTACCCGGGCTCGGCAGGAAGGTGTTCGGGTCTTCGGCGTTGATACGGCATTCCACCGCATGGCCTTTAACCATAACTTCTTCCTGCTTGATGGACAGCGGCTGACCAGCAGCGATGCGCAGCTGTTCTTTAATCAGATCGACGCCGGTGATCATCTCGGTTACCGGGTGTTCTACCTGAATACGGGTATTCATTTCGATGAAATAGAACTCGCCGTTTTCGAACAGGAACTCAAAAGTACCCGCCCCGCGATAGCCGATATCGACGCACGCTTTGGAGCAACGCTCGCCGATATAGCGACGCAGTTCCGGAGTAATGCCCGGCGCCGGTGCCTCTTCGACGACCTTCTGGTGACGACGCTGCATGGAGCAGTCGCGCTCAGCCAGATAGATAGCGTTACCCTGACCGTCAGCCAGTACCTGGATCTCGATGTGGCGAGGATTCTCCAGGTATTTCTCCATATACACCATGTCGTTGTTAAAAGCGGCTTTTGCTTCCGCTTTGGTCATGGAGATGGATTGAGCCAGCTCAGCATCGCTGCGCACGACGCGCATACCGCGACCGCCGCCGCCGCCGGAGGCTTTGATAATCACCGGGTAGCCAATGCGTTTGGCATGGGCGCGGTTAACGTCCATATCTTCACCCAGCGGGCCGTCAGAGCCCGGTACGGTTGGAACGCCCGCTTTCTTCATTGCGGTAATGGCAGAGACTTTGTCGCCCATCAGGCGGATAGTGTCTGCTTTCGGACCGATAAAGATAAAGCCGGAACGCTCAACCTGCTCAGCGAAGTTAGCGTTTTCGGACAGAAAACCATAACCCGGGTGAATAGCCACCGCGCCGGTGATTTCAGCTGCGCTAATGATAGCCGGGATATTGAGGTAACTTTTTACGGACGGAGCCGGGCCAATACAGACCGTCTCATCCGCTAACAATACGTGTTTTAAATCGCGATCCGCCGTTGAGTGCACAGCAACGGTCTTGATGCCCAGTTCTTTACAGGCACGCAGGATACGCAATGCAATCTCGCCGCGGTTGGCGATAACAATTTTATCCAGCATGTTCGCCTCGTTATTCGATGACGACCAGTGGCTCGTCAAATTCTACCGGTTGACCACTTTCGACCAGAATGGCTTTCACCACGCCGGATTTATCGGCTTCGATCTGGTTCATCATTTTCATGGCTTCAACGATGCACAGGGTATCGCCCGCGTTAACTTTCTGACCGATTTCGATGAAGGCTTTCGCGTCCGGGCTCGGGGTGCGGTAGAAAGTACCAACCATTGGGGAACGTACGATGTGACCACTGATTTCCGCTGCCGCAGGGGCTTCCATTGCTGGAGTGGCCGCAGTTGCGACTGCGTTAGACAGAGCCGGCTGTTGCTGCATCATCGGTGCGGCATAAGCCTGTTGCATCACCGGGAAACCTGCGTTTGGCGCGGCACGGCTAATGCGTACCGACTCTTCGCCTTCAGAAATTTCCAGTTCGGAGATACCTGATTCTTCAACCAGCTCGATCAGTTTTTTAATCTTACGAATATCCATGAGTGGGTTCCGTACTCTTTGTTTAGTGTGATTGTGACAGGCGTGTTAGCACCGTCTGTAAAGCATATGAATTACTGCTGATTCATGACGCCGCCATTGGGCATAAGTCGACAGGTTACGCTCCGGCTGCCCGAAAGCAAAAAGCGAAACTTACCGGCCAACATGCGGCCATCTTCTGCCATTCTCGGGTAAAAAACAAAATATACCTTCGATACGCGATTGTCACCTTTTCGGGACTCAAAAAGCCCGTAAGGAAAACCAAAGTCGCACATTATAACGATTTCGTAGCATTTGGCAGCTAAATACTGGTCTTATCAGGGAAGATTATCAACCGCTATCGTGTAAAGTGGGGCGGTTGATAAAAGAACTGCGGGAAACTGCACATATCCGGAATCAGCGCCACCACTGGCGAAACTTCTTGTATCGCCATGCTAAAAGCAGCAGTACCAGCAGCGCATAAATGATCGGCTGCGGGGATAAAATCTTCACCGACCACAGGTAGTGAATCGGCGCAAGGATCGCGACAACATAGACGAAGTTATGCAATGTTTGCCAACGGCGGCCTAATTTCCGCTGCATCGCCTGGGTGGAGGTCGCCGCCAGCGCCAGCAGAATCAGCCAGCTGAGTAAACCCAGCGTCAGGTAAGGCCTGCTGATAACTTCTGAACCCAAAAGCGCCAGATTGTTAATCCCGAGTTCGAGCAGCGTGTAGCTGGTTAAATGCAGCGTTGCCCAGGCAAAGCACCATAAGCCAAGTAAGCGCCGGGTGCGTATCAATAACGGCTGTTTAGCGTAGCGCGCTAGCGGCGAAACAAGCAAGGTAGCCAGCAGGAATTTAAGAGCCATCCTACCGGTAAAGTGCTGAATATCCTTTGCCGGGTCGGCGCTGAAATAGCCCTGCTGCCCGGCCCAGAACAGCCAGACAACGGGCAAAAAGCCAGCCAGATGGAGAAGCACTTTCAGCCAGGTTATCTGCTTTACGTTCAGGCGCACTAGTAGTTCTCCCGCAAATTCAGGCCCCGATAGAGCGACGCCACTTCTTCGGCATAGCCGTTGAACAGCAGCGTTGGCTGGCGTTTAACGTCGAGTACGCCGCCGGCGCCGATAAAACGCTCAGTCGCCTGCGACCAGCGGGGATGATCGACATGCGGATTAACGTTGGCGTAGAAGCCATACTCTTCGGGCCCGGCCAGATTCCAGGTGGTGGGCGGACGCTCACGGGTGAGCTCAATACTGACGATGGACTTAATCCCTTTGAAGCCGTACTTCCAGGGCACGGTGAGCCGAACCGGCGCACCGTTCTGCGGGGGCAGCGCCTTGCCATACACGCCCACGCTGAGCAGCGTCAGAGGATGCATTGCTTCATCGAGCCGCAGTCCTTCAACGTAGGGATACGCCAGACCGCCGCCGATAAAACGGTCCTTTTGACCCGGCATCTGCTCAGGAGCATAAAGCGTTTTAAATGCAACGTAGCGAGCATTGCTGGTGGGTTCGACCAGCGACAGCAGCTTATGGAGCGGGAAACCGACCCACGGAACCACCATCGACCAGGCTTCTACGCAGCGCATTCGATAAATTCGTTCTTCCAGCGGGAATCGGCTGGTCAGGTCGTCATGATCGAGCGTGAGCGGTTTAGCCACTTCGCCACCGATCGTCAGCGTCCAGGGATCGGTGCGCAGGCTGCCGGCATTCGCCGCCGGATCGGCTTTATCCAGACCGAACTCATAAAAGTTGTTGTAACCAGCAACTTTATCCTCCGGCGTGAGCGGCAGGTTATTTTGCCATTGCGCCGGTTTTTCGAACGTTAGCGCTTTGCCCGCCGGGGCCGGCGGGCGATCGTTGCCTTTAAACCAATCCAACAGATCGGCTTGCGCGGAGGGGGTAAGGGAAAGGGCGGTCGCGCTGATGCCCAGCATTTTCAGGACCTGGCGACGTTGCAGCATAAAAACGGATTCTGCCGTAACGTCGGCTTCTGTCAGTTTTTTGGGTTTCATAGCATCCTCCGTCATGCGTTTTTTCTAAGCATGACGGAGGCGAGGCGTTATTGCGAATATGTCACGAAAAATTGCAGATTAGGCGATTTTAACCAGCGTGCGGCCCTGAATCTTATTGGTCATAATCTTTTCAGCAAACTCAGGGGCTTCGGCGAGGGTGATTTCGGTTGCGCTGTGCGCATAGAACGATTCCGGTAGATCGCGGACCAGCCTTTGCCAGGCTTCAGCCCGGCGGGCGGGCGGGGTCATCACCGAGTCAACGCCCTGCAGGCGTACATTGCGCAGAATAAACGGCATCACGGTGGTCGGCAGCGCAAATCCGCCAGCGAGGCCGCAGGCTGCAACGCAGCCGCCGTAGTTCATTTGCGCCAGTACTTTTGCCAGTACTTTATCGCCAACCGTGTCAACAGCGCCGGCCCACAGCTGCTTTTCCAGCGGGCGGGTTTCGGCGAACTCATCTCGGCCAAGGATGCGCTGCGCGCCGAGGGCTTTCAAATATTCATGGGTGCTTTCGCGCCCGGAAACCGCCGCTACCTTGTACCCCAGCTGATGCAGCAAAGCGACTGCGGTGCTGCCGACGCCGCCGCTGGCCCCGGTAACTACAATTTCGCCATCTTCAGGACGAATTCCGGCATCTTCCAGCGCCATCACGCACAGCATGGCGGTGAAGCCCGCGGTACCAATGGTCATGGCTTTACGCCCATTCAGTCCTTGAGGCATTGCTACCAGCCAGTCGCCTTTAACGCGAGCGCGTTCCGCCAGACCGCCCCAGTGGTTTTCGCCAACGCCCCATCCGGTGAGCAGCACCTGCTGGCCCGCATGAAAGCGAGGATCTTCGCTGCTGTGGACCGAACCGGCAAAATCGATGCCAGGAATCATCGGAAAGTTGCGGATGATTTTTCCTTTACCGGTGATCGCCAGCGCATCTTTATAGTTGAGGCTGGACCACTCGATATCCACTGTCACATCGCCCTGCGGCAGCTGGCTGGCGTCAATGGTTTGCACCGAAGAGAGAGTTTTGCCATCCTGCTGTTCTAAGATTAAAGCCTGCATGCGCCGGTCCTCGTAGGTTGGATGATTGGAAAAATTTTTCTGCAGACTATACTCGCTAACGGCATTATTACACCGATGTAACGCAATAAATTGCCAGATACGCCAGCTTTGGTAGTATGCGTCGCTCTTTAGAAAGTTAGTGCTTACTTTAGTTTAGGCGCCAGCACTGGAGCCCGGATGTTTATCGGGCACTCATTCACTCGCGGAGTTAACACAGGGATGCGATTAACGACGAAATTCTCAGCCTTTGTCACGTTACTCACCAGCCTGACTATCTTTGTCACGCTGATTGGCGCTTCGCTGAGTTTTTATAACGGTATTCAGCTAAAAATGACCAACCGCGTTCAGGCGGTGGCAACGATGCTGGATAACCGCCTGGTCTCTATATCTTTTGACCAGTTAGAACCGCAGATGGATGAGCTGATGACGCCGGTCGAAGTCGTGCACGTTGATTTTCAGCTTAATGGCAAATCGGTCTATAGCCATTCCCGCAACGATAACTATCGTCCGTTAGGCAGCAGCAATCAGTTCCGTAGTATCACCGTGCCGTCGCTCAAGCACCCAGGCATAGTTATCCATCTGGTTTATCTGGATCCGATGGCCAATTATTTCCGTTCGCTGCACGTTACCGCGCCGCTTTCCATCGCTATTGGTTTCATGGTGCTGATTATCTTTTTTTCCGTGCGCTGGATCCGTCGTCAGCTGGCGGGCCAGGAGCTACTGGAGCTTCGCTCTGTGCGTATTCTTAACGGCGAACGCGGCCCGCAGGTGCGCGGGTCGGTACACGAATGGCCAGTCAACACCAGCAGTGCGTTAGATACGCTGCTATCAGAACTGCAGTTTGCCAGCGATCAGCGAAGCCGCATGGATACCCTGATTCGTTCTTACGTTGCGCAGGATTCAAAAACCGGACTCAGTAACCGATTGTTCTTTGATAATCAGCTGTCGACGCTGCTTGAAGATCAGGAGAAGGTGGGGTCGTACGGTATTGTTATGATGATCCGCCTGCCGGATTTCGACCTGCTGCGCGATAACTGGGGGCGTACAGCGACTGAAGAGCATTACTTTACGCTGATCAACATGCTTTCCACCTTTATTATGCGTTATCCCGGCGCGCTGCTGGCCCGCTATCACCGAAGCGATTTTGCCGTTCTGCTCCCTCATCGCACGTTAAAAGAGGCGGATAGCATCGCCGGATTGCTATTGAAGGCTATGGATGCCCTGCCGCCAACGCGAATTCTCGATCGTGACGACATGATGCATATCGGGATCTGCGCCTTCCGTAGCGGACAAACGGCAGCCCAGGTGATGGAGCATGCGGAAGCGGCAACGCGCAATGCGGTATTGCAGGGTAGCAACAGCTGGGCCGTCTACGATGACTCTCTCCCGGAAAAGGGGCGCGGCAACGTCCGCTGGCGCACGCTTATCGAGCAAATGCTCAGCCGCGGCGGACCGCGTCTCTACCAGAAACCTGCCGTAACGCGTGACGGTCGCGTACACCACCGCGAGCTAATGTGCCGTCTTTACGATGGCAAGGAAGAAGTTATCGCGGCGGAATATATGCCGATGGTACTGCAGTTCGGTCTGGCGGAAGAGTATGACCGCCTGCAAATCACCCGGTTGCTGCCGTTTTTAGGCTTCTGGCCGGAAGAAAATCTCGCGCTACAGGTGACGGTTGAGTCATTAATTCGCCCCCGCTTCCAGCGCTGGCTGCGCGATACTTTGATGCAATGCGAAAAATCGCAACGTCGGCGTATTATTTTTGAACTTGCAGAGGCGGATGTTTGTCAATATATCGGCCGCCTGCAGCCGGTTATGCGGTTGGTTAATGCTTTAGGTGTTCGAGTTGCCGTAGTTCAGGCTGGTCTGACGCTGGTTGGAACCAGCTGGATTAAGCAGCTCGACGTTGAGGTTATCAAGCTGCATTCGGGGTTATCGCGCAATATAGAAAAACGCAGTGAGAATCAGCTGCTGGTGCAGAGTCTGGTTGAAGCCTGTAAGGGAATGCCGGTTCAGGTTTTCGCAACCGGCGTGCTCAGCCGTAGCGAGTGGCAGGTGCTGTCTCAATGCGGTGTCACCGGCGGTCAGGGGGAATTTTTTGCCGCCTCACAGCCACTTGACACAAATGTGAAAAAATATTCGCAAAGATACTCTGTTTGATCTGCCGTTTAGCGTGATTTCACGTAGAATAATGCGCGCCATAGTGATGGGGGTGTGCTTGTCTACCTGCCGGATTGTCGCAATGTAAATGCCAGTGAATGACCTTTGACAGGTTGCAGATTCAAGCGCGGAGCGCTGCTGAAGATTTCGGCATCGGACGGACTCAGTCAAATTTGTAACAAAGGTAACGAACTGCACTAATTTTCACCGCAGCAGATGATTTTTGCGCCTTGTCGCTGCTGCGCGTGGTTGGTAAAGTAAGCGGATTTTGTTTTCCGCCCCAGCTTTCAGGATTATCCCTTAGTATGTTAAAAAAATTTCGTGGCATGTTTTCCAATGACCTGTCCATTGACCTGGGTACCGCGAATACCCTGATTTATGTAAAAGGACAAGGCATCGTATTGAATGAGCCTTCCGTGGTGGCCATTCGTCAGGATCGTGCCGGATCGCCGAAAAGCGTCGCAGCGGTGGGTCATGAAGCGAAGCAGATGCTTGGGCGTACACCGGGCAACATTGCAGCTATTCGCCCAATGAAAGACGGCGTTATTGCCGACTTCTTCGTTACCGAAAAAATGCTTCAGCACTTTATTAAACAGGTGCACAGCAACAGCTTTATGCGTCCGAGCCCGCGCGTGCTGGTGTGCGTGCCGGTTGGCGCGACTCAGGTTGAACGTCGCGCGATTCGTGAATCCGCACAGGGCGCTGGCGCCCGTGAAGTTTTCCTGATTGAAGAGCCGATGGCGGCTGCGATCGGCGCAGGCCTGCCGGTCTCCGAGGCAACCGGTTCGATGGTTGTGGATATCGGTGGCGGGACGACTGAAGTGGCGGTCATCTCCCTGAACGGCGTGGTCTACTCCTCTTCCGTACGTATCGGCGGCGACCGTTTTGACGAAGCGGTGATTAATTATGTGCGTCGTAACTATGGCTCCCTGATCGGCGAAGCGACCGCAGAACGTATCAAACACGAGATCGGTTCCGCTTATCCGGGTGATGAAGTTCGCGAAATCGAAGTTCGCGGGCGCAACCTTGCTGAAGGCGTACCACGCGGCTTTACGCTGAATTCCAATGAAATCCTCGAAGCGCTGCAGGAGCCGCTGACCGGCATCGTTAGCGCGGTGATGGTCGCGCTGGAGCAGTGCCCGCCGGAACTGGCTTCCGATATCTCCGAACGCGGTATGGTTCTGACCGGCGGCGGCGCGCTGCTGCGCAACCTTGACCGCCTGTTAATGGAAGAGACAGGAATTCCTGTCGTAGTTGCAGAAGATCCACTGACCTGCGTCGCTCGTGGCGGCGGCAAGGCACTGGAAATGATCGATATGCACGGCGGCGACTTGTTCAGCGAAGAGTAGTCAGCCTGAGATCCGGGTAGCTGGCTTACGGCTGCCCCGGTCTTAACTGACACGAGAATACGCATAGCCTATGAAGCCAATTTTTAGCCGTGGCCCGTCGCTACAGATTCGCCTTATTCTGGCGGTTTTGGTGGCGCTTGGCGTGATAATCGCCGACAGCCGCCTGGGTACGTTCAGCCAGATTCGAACGTACATGGATACTGCCGTCAGCCCTTTCTACTTTGTCTCTAATGGTCCCCGGGAACTGCTGGATAGCGTTTCGCAAACGCTGGCCACCCGCGACCAGCTCGAACTGGAAAACCGCGCGCTGCGCCAGGAACTGCTGTTAAAAAACAGCGATCTATTGATGCTGGGTCAGTATAAACAGGAGAACGCGCGTCTGCGCGAGCTGCTGGGCTCTCCGCTGCGTCAGGACGAGCAAAAAATGGTGACCCAGGTCATCTCAACGGTTAACGACCCATACAGCGATCAGGTTGTTATCGATAAAGGCAGCGTTAACGGCGTATATGAAGGTCAGCCGGTCATCAGCGATAAAGGCGTCGTCGGCCAAGTGGTCGCGGTGGCGAAGCTGACCAGCCGCGTGCTGCTGATTTGCGATGCCACTCATGCGTTACCGATTCAGGTGCTGCGTAACGATATTCGCGTGATTGCGGCAGGCAACGGTTGTACTGACGATCTGCAGCTGGAACATCTGCCGGCCAATACTGATATTCGCGTCGGCGACGTCCTTGTGACTTCGGGGCTCGGCGGCCGCTTCCCGGAAGGGTATCCGGTGGGCGTGGTCTCTTCCGTTAAGCTGGATACGCAGCGCGCGTACACGGTGATTCAGGCCCGTCCGACTGCCGGTCTGCAGCGCTTGCGCTATCTGCTGCTGCTGTGGGGCGCCGATCGCAACGGAGCTAATCCCATGACGCCGGAAGAGGTTCATCGCGTAGCGAACGAGCGCCTGATGCAGATGATGCCGCAGGTTCTGCCTGCGCCGGATGCGATGGGGCCGCAGATGCCAGCGCCAGCAACCGGTATGCCACAGCAGCCTCTGCCTGCAGGGGGGCAATAGTGGCAAGCTACCGTAGCCAGGGACGCTGGGTTATCTGGCTCTCGTTCCTTATTGCACTCTTGTTGCAGATTATGCCCTGGCCGGCGGACATTAGCGTTTACCGGCCAAACTGGGTATTTCTCATCCTGTTGTACTGGATTCTTGCGTTGCCCCATCGGGTTAACGTCGGCACAGGCTTTGTGATGGGCGCAATCCTCGATCTCATTAGCGGTTCGACGCTTGGCGTTCGCGCACTATCATTAAGTATTGTGGCTTATCTGGTTGCGCTGAAATATCAGCTGTTCCGCAATCTGGCGCTCTGGCAACAGGCGCTGGTGGTAGTCATGTTATCCCTCGCCGTGGATATCATTGTTTTCTGGGCAGAGTTTTTAGTGATCAACGTCTCTTTCCGCCCGGAAGTGTTCTGGAGTAGTGTAGTAAACGGTGTGCTCTGGCCATGGATTTTCCTGCTAATGCGTAAAGTGCGTCAGCAGTTTGCGGTGCAATAAGGTTGATATGACGACTCTGTATCTGGCTTCAGGCTCTCCCCGTCGGCAGGAACTGCTGACTCAGCTCGGTCTCTCTTTTGAACGCGTGATTCCCGGTATTGAGGAACAGCGCCGTCCCCAGGAGAGCGCGCAGCAGTATGTTGTACGTCTGGCGCGTGAGAAGGCTCAGGCTGGAGTGGCGTTAGCGCCGCTTGATCTCCCCGTACTGGGAGCGGATACCATTGTCATCCTTAATGGTGAAGTGCTGGAGAAGCCGCGCGATGCCGGCCACGCCGCCGAAATGCTGCGTATGCTTTCCGGGAAAACCCATCAGGTGATGACCGCCGTGGCTCTGGCCGATAAGCAGCAGATGTTGGATTGCCTGGTGGTCACGGAGGTCACTTTCCGTGTGCTCTCAGTACAGGATATCGCCGATTATGTTGCCAGCGGCGAACCTTTAGATAAAGCAGGTGCATACGGTATTCAGGGGTTGGGTGGCTGTTTTGTCAGGAAGATAAATGGCAGCTATCACGCCGTAGTGGGCTTACCGCTGGTGGAGACGTATGAGTTGCTGAGTAACTTTAACTCACTGCGTGAAGAAAAGGGATAAAGATGACTGCTGAATTATTAGTTAACGTAACGCCATCGGAAACGCGCGTCGCTTATATTGATGGCGGTATTCTTCAGGAAATTCATATTGAGCGTGAAGCGCGACGCGGAATAGTAGGCAATATCTACAAAGGTCGTGTCAGTCGGGTGCTGCCGGGAATGCAGGCGGCTTTTGTAGATATTGGCCTCGATAAAGCCGCGTTTCTGCACGCTTCCGATATTATGCCGCACACCGAATGCGTGGCAGGCGAAGAGCAAAAACAGTTCACCGTTCGCGATATTTCCGAACTGGTGCGCCAGGGGCAGGATTTAATGGTGCAGGTGGTGAAAGACCCGCTGGGTACCAAAGGCGCCCGTCTCACCACCGATATCACCATTCCTTCTCGCTATCTGGTCTTTATGCCAGGCGCTTCGCACGTCGGCGTCTCTCAGCGTATTGAAAGCGAAGCGGAACGTGAGCGCCTGAAAAAAGTGGTGTCTGAATACTGTGACGAACAGGGCGGTTTCATTATTCGTACCGCGGCTGAAGGGGTACATGAGCAGGAGATGGCCGCAGATGCCGCCTACCTCAAGCGCGTCTGGACAAAAGTCATGGAGCGCAAAAAGCGCCAGCAGACGCGTTATCAACTGTACGGTGAACTGGCCCTGGCGCAGCGCGTGCTACGTGATTTCGCCGATGCGCATCTTGACCGTATTCGCGTAGACTCCCGTCTGACCTACGAATCGCTGCTTGAGTTTACCGCCGAATATATTCCGGAGATGACCAGCAAGCTGGAGCACTACAGCGGCCGCCAGCCGATTTTCGATCTCTTTGACGTGGAAAACGAAATCCAGCGCGCGCTGGAGCGTAAAGTTGAACTGAAATCAGGCGGTTATCTGATCATCGACCAGACGGAAGCGATGACTACCGTCGATATCAATACCGGAGCATTCGTCGGTCACCGTAATCTTGACGATACTATTTTTAATACCAATATTGAGGCGACCCAGGCCATTGCCCGTCAGCTGCGTCTGCGCAATCTTGGCGGTATTATCATCATTGATTTCATTGATATGAATAATGAGGATCACCGTCGGCGGGTGCTGCATTCGCTGGAACAGGCGCTGAGCAAGGATCGGGTAAAAACCAGCATAAACGGCTTCTCTCAGCTTGGGCTGGTGGAGATGACCCGCAAGCGCACCCGCGAAAGTGTGGAGCACGTGCTGTGCAATGAGTGCCCGACCTGCCACGGCCGCGGCACGGTGAAAACGGTAGAAACGGTGTGCTACGAAATCATGCGTGAAATCGTGCGCGTACACCACGCCTACGATTCCGACCGATTCTTGGTCTATGCTTCTCCTGCGGTAGCGGAAACGCTGAAAGGGGAAGAGTCGCATGCGCTGGCGGAAGTCGAGATCTTTGTCGGTAAGCAGGTCAAAGTACAAATTGAACCGCTCTATAATCAAGAGCAGTTTGATGTAGTTATGATGTAATCATCCGTTTTGCCTGGCTCACTTCAGGACAGGGGCAGGTAAAAGGATGGCGCGTAAAAGGCTGACAAGGAGAGATGCGTGAGGCGACTGCCCGGGATTTTACTGCTCACCGCGGCAACAGTGATTGTTGTCGTCGCACTGCTGGTGAGCGGTCTGCGTCTCGTACTGCCGCAGTTGAACAGTTGGCGTCCGCAGGTGCTGGAAAAAGTATCGGCGATGGCCGGCGTACCGGTCGATGCCTCACAAATTACCGCCAGCTGGCAGACGTTTGGCCCGACGCTTGATGTCCGTGATATCAAGGCAGGCCTGAGCGACGGCGGTGAGCTTTCCGTCAAACGCGTCACTCTGGCGCTCGACGTATGGCAAAGTCTGCTGCATATGCGCTGGCAGTTTCGCGACCTGACCTTCTGGCAGCTACAGGTTCATACCAACACGCCGATCCAAACCAATAACAGCGGCGAAGGTCTGAAAACTGACCGCATCAGCGATCTTTTCCTCCGCCAGTTCGATCACTTTACCCTTCGCGATAGTCATCTGAGCTTCCTGACGATTTCCGGTCAGCGGGCAGAACTTACGATTCCGCAGCTTACCTGGCTGAACGGTAAAAATCGCCATCGCGCGGAAGGACAGCTTAGCCTCAGCAGCCTGACCGGCCAGCATGGCGTGATGCAGGTGCGAATGGATCTGCGCGACGAAGACGGTTTGCTCAATAAGGGGCGCGTCTGGCTTCAGGCCGATGACATCGACGTTAAGCCCTGGCTTGGACGCTGGATGCAGGACAACATCGCCCTACAGAGCGCGAAGTTTAGCCTGGAAGGCTGGATGACTATCGACAAAGGCGATGTCGCCAGCGGCGATGTGTGGCTGAAAAAAGGCGGCGCCAGCTGGCAGGGCGATAAAGATAAGCATCATCTGTCGGTCGATAATCTGACCGCGCACATCTATCGCGATAACCACAGCTGGGGCTTTCGCATCCCGGACACGCGTATCTCCATGGATGATAAACCCTGGCCGCGCGGCGCGCTGGCGATGGCGTGGATACCTGCCCAGGATGTCGGCGGAACAAATGCTCAGCGCAGCGATGAGCTGCGCATACGCGCCAGCAACCTTAATCTTAGCGGCCTGACCGGGCTGCAGCCGATGGCGGATAAACTGGCGCCGTCGCTGGGTGAAATCTGGCGTACAACGCAGCCGGATGGCAAGATCAATCTTCTGGCACTCGATATTCCGCTCCAGATGGCGGAGAAAACGCGTTTCAAAGCGGACTGGAGCGACATGTCCTGGAAGCAGTGGAAGCTGTTGCCCGGCGCGGAGCATTTTTCCGGCAGCATTGCCGGGAGCGTGGAGAACGGTATCCTGCATGCCAGCATAAAGCAGGCAAAAATGCCTTATGAGACGGTATTTCGCGCGCCGCTGGAGATCGCTAAAGGCGATGCGACGCTCAGTTGGATAAAGAACGACAAAGGTTTTATGCTCGACGGTCGCGATATTGACGTGCAGGCTACCGGCGTTCGCGCCCGCGGCGGCTTCCGCTATCTGCAACCGCAGGGTGATGAACCCTGGCTCGGTATTCTGGCCGGTATCAGTACCAATGATGGCGGTCAGGCATGGCGCTACTTCCCTGAAAATCTGATGGGTAAAGAGCTGGTGGATTATCTTAGCGGGGCGATTAAAGGCGGCCAGGCCACCGACGCCACGCTGGCTTACGGCGGTAATCCCCATCTGTTCCCTTACAAGCACAATGAAGGTCAGTTTCAGGTCTCGGTGCCGCTAAAAAACGCCACCTTCGCCTTTCAGCCTGACTGGCCAGCGCTCACCGGCCTGAATATCGATCTTAACTTTATCAATGACGGGCTGTGGATGAAGGCCGATAAGGCGATGCTCGGCAAAGTGACGGCCAGTAATCTGGACGCGGTGATACCGGACTACTCGCGAGAAAAACTGCTGATTGATGCCGATGTTAACGGCCCGGGTAAAGAGGTTGGTCCTTACTTTAACGAGACGCCGTTGAAAGAGACGCTGGGCGCGGCGTTGGACGAGCTTCAGTTGGATGGGGATGTGAGCGCTCGCTTACATTTGAACATCCCGCTGGACGGCGAGATGACCACCGCCAAAGGCGACGTCCAGCTGAAGAATAATAGTCTGTTTATCAAGCCTATCGATACCACGCTGCAAAACCTGAGCGGTAAATTCAGCTTTGTAAACGGCGATCTGAAAAGCGAACCGATGAGCGCGACCTGGTTTAATCAGCCGCTGAACGTTGATTTCTCGACCACCGAGGGCGAGAAAGCGTTCCTGGTTAACGTCGGGATGAACGCCAACTGGGAGCCTGCGCGTACCGGTCTGTTGCCGAAAGCGCTGGAGAACAGCCTGAGCGGCAGCGTGCCCTGGGACGGTAAAGTGGCGATTGAGCTTCCGTACCGCGGCAGCGCAAATTATAACGTCGATATTAACGGTGAGCTGAAAAACGTAAGTAGTCACTTACCTGCTCCGGTTGATAAGCAGGCCGGTGAGCCTTTACCGGTAAAAATTAAGGTTGATGGCGGATTAAGCAGCTTTAATTTGACCGGCTCCGTGGGGACGAAGAATCATATTAATAGCCGCTGGCTGCTGGGCAATAAGCTCACACTAGATCGCGCGATTTTAACTTCTGACAGTAAAGCCGTATCTCCGCTGCCTGCGCAGTCAGGCGTCGAGCTGAATATGCCGCCGATGGATGGCGCGCAGTGGCTGGCGCTGTTCCAGCGCGGAGCGGCAACTGACGTCAGCAGTAGTATTGTCTTCCCGCAGCAGGTCACGCTGCGTACGCCGACGTTAACGATGGCGGGTCAGAGCTGGAATAACGTCAGCCTGGTCTCCCGGCCCGATGCAGGGGGAACGAAGATTGAAGCTCAGGGGCGTGAAGTCAACGCTACCCTGACGATGCGCAAAAATGCCCCGTGGCTGGCGGCCATTCGCTACCTCTATTACAACCCAACTTCGGCGAAAAGCAGCGGGACGGAAAATAGCAGCGCTCCGCTGACCGAGACAAAAGTAGATTTCCACGGCTGGCCCGATCTCCAGCTTCGCTGCGCAGAGTGCTGGCTGTGGGGGCAAAAATATGGTCGTATCGACGGCGATTTTACGATCAGCGGCGATACCCTGACCCTGGCGAACGGGCTGGTGGATACCGGTTTTGGCCGTCTGACGAGCGATGGCGTATGGGTTAGCGCCCCGAGCGGCGTACGGACCTCATTAAAAGGTAAGCTGCACGGGAATAAAACCGATGATTTTGTAAACTTCTTCGGCGTGTCCACACCGGTAAAAGGATCGTCGTTCGATATTGATTACGATCTACACTGGCGCGCGCCGCCGTGGCAGCCGGACGTTGCTTCGCTTAACGGCATTCTTAAAAGCCGTCTCGGGAAGGGAGAGTTTACCGATATCAGCACCGGACACGCCGGCCAGCTTCTGCGCCTGCTGAGCGTTGATGCGCTGCTGCGCAAGCTGCGCTTCGACTTTAGCGATACGTTCAGCGAAGGGTTCTACTTCGATTCGATTCGCAGCACGGCATGGATTAAAGACGGCGTTCTGCATACCGATGATACGCTGGTCGATGGTCTGGAAGCGGATATCGCAATGAAAGGCTCGGTGGATCTTGTTCGCCGCCAGCTGGATATGCAGGCCGTGGTCGCGCCGGAAATCTCCGCGACCGTAGGCGTTGCGGCGGCCTTTGCCGTTAACCCGATAATCGGTGCTGCGGTCTTTGCCGCCAGTAAGGTGCTGGGACCGCTATGGAATAAGGTCTCTATTTTGCGCTATCGCATCACCGGTCCTATCGATCAGCCGCAAATTAGCGAAGTGCTGCGCCAGGCGCGGAGCGACAAAAAGCAATGATTTGACGATTGCGGGGAATTACCGCACTCTCAATAGATAGCGTTTTTTATTTCCGCCCGAGAGGCGGCAACAAACGAGTAGCATAACGATGAGTCTGAACCTGGTAAGTGAACAATTACTGTCGGCAAACGGCCTGAATCATCAGGATCTGTTTACCATTCTTGGCCAGCTGGCCGAGCGTCGTCTGGATTACGGCGATCTCTATTTTCAGTCGAGCTATCACGAGTCCTGGGTTCTGGAAGACAGCATCATAAAAGATGGTTCGTACAATATCGACCAGGGCGTCGGCGTTCGCGCGGTGAGCGGGGAAAAAACCGGCTTTGCGTACGCTGATCAGATTAGCCGGCTGGCGCTGGAACAGAGCGCGCAGGCGGCACGCACCATCGTGCGCGATCGCGGTGATGGTAAAGTTCATACCCTTGGAGCGGTGGAGTACAGCTCCCTCTATACCAGCATTGACCCGCTGCAGAGCATGAGCCGCGAAGAGAAGCTGGATATTCTGCGCCGGGTCGATAAAACCGCCCGCGCGGCCGATAAACGCGTGCAGGAAGTGTCCGCCAGTCTGACCGGTGTCTATGAGTTAATTCTTGTTGCCGCCACCGACGGCACGCTAGCGGCTGACGTTCGTCCGCTGGTTCGTCTTTCCGTCAGCGTGCTGGTGGAAGAAAACGGCAAACGCGAGCGCGGCGCCAGCGGCGGCGGCGGCCGCTTTGGCTACGACTATTTCCTGGCCTCGCTGGAGGGAGAAGTGCGCGCTGATGTTTGGGCGAGAGAAGCCGTGCGTATGGCGCTGGTCAACCTGACCGCCGTCGCAGCGCCTGCCGGGATGTTGCCGGTTGTTCTGGGTGCTGGCTGGCCTGGCGTGCTGCTGCATGAAGCCGTTGGTCACGGCCTGGAAGGCGATTTTAACCGTCGCGGAACCTCGGTGTTCAGCGGTCATATGGGGGAACTGGTGGCCTCTGAGCTATGTACCGTTGTGGATGACGGCACCATGGCCAACCGTCGCGGCTCCGTCGCCATTGACGATGAAGGTACGCCTGGGCAGTATAACGTGCTGATCGAAAACGGGATTCTGAAAGGTTATATGCAGGACAAGCTCAACGCCAGGCTGATGGGCGTGGCGCCAACCGGTAACGGTCGCCGCGAATCCTATGCGCATCTGCCTATGCCGCGTATGACCAACACCTACATGCTGGCGGGTAAATCCACGCCGCAGGAAATTATCGCATCGGTCGATTACGGTATCTATGCGCCGAACTTCGGCGGCGGCCAGGTAGATATCACTTCCGGGAAATTCGTTTTCTCTACCTCGGAAGCCTACCTGATCGAGAAAGGGAAAGTGACCAAAGCGGTGAAGGGGGCAACGCTTATCGGCTCCGGCATTGAAGCGATGCAGCAGATTTCGATGGTGGGGAACGATCTGAAGCTGGATAGCGGCGTCGGCGTTTGCGGTAAAGAGGGCCAGAGCGTGCCGGTTGGCGTCGGTCAGCCCACGCTGAAAGTGGATAAACTCACCGTCGGCGGCACCGCCTGATCCCTCATCATGCGCTTTCGCATTCCGCGAAAGCGCAAATTACCTCCGCGGGGTCGCGATGAAAGCCGCGCGTCAGCAGCAGATAGTTGAGTTACTCAATCAGCATCACACTTTAACCACCGAAGCGTTGTCCCATCTTCTGCAGGTCAGCATTGAGACCATTCGCCGCGATTTGAGTGAGCTACAGAGGCAGGGGAGCATTCAGCGTAGTCACGGGCGGGCGCGAGTTCTTCAACGCGATAATCATCACTGCGAGAAGCCTTTTCATCGTCGCGTGAAAAGCCACTATGCCCATAAATCCGATATTGCGCGTACGGCGCTGGCGTGGATTGATGCAGGCATGACGATCGCGCTGGATGCCAGCTCAACCTGTTGGTTTCTGGCGCGTCAGCTGCCGGATATTAACCTGACGGTATTTACCAATAGCCACCCGGTCTGCGTTGAACTTGGCCGCCGCGAGCGGATCCAGTTAATTAGCGCCGGTGGTCAGCTTCTGCGTCAATATGGCTATTACGTTAACCCCGCGCTGTTATCGCAGGTCAAATCGCTGGAGATCGATCTGTTTATTTTTTCCTGCGAAGGGATCGATAACGATGGCGTACTCTGGGATTCCAGCGTTAACAATGCCGCGTACAAATCCTTGCTCCTGAAACGGGCGGCGCAGTCGCTATTGCTTATCGACAAAAGTAAATTTCATCGTGCCGGCGAGGTGCGCATCGGAAATCTCAGCGAAGTGACGCAAATCATTTCCGATGCCGGACCTGATAATGAGTTAATGCCCTCTTTGGCTGATTCGGACGGCTAGCGGGCAATCCCCCGACCGTGCATGCCCTGATAAATTTTTGCCACCCCGACGAAATACTCCGTCAGATAATTAATGCATACCTGTACTTTCAGAGGCAGCTTATCTTTCTCGGTATACAGCGCGTAAACCGGGCGCGGATCGGACTGGTAGCTCGGCAGCAGGATCTCCAGTTCGCCGCGGTTGATCTCGTCGATCGCCCACATCAGCGGAACATAAGCCACGCCGACGCCTGCCGTCAGCCAGCGGACCAGCGTCATTGGATCGTTAGTGACAAATCGGCCCTGAGGGATCAGTTTGGTTGAGATCCCTTCCGGGGCGATGATTTCAAATTCGTTATCCGGCCGGACGCTGTATTCCAGCCAGGAGTGGCTGGCGAGATCTGCTGGTTTTTCCGGACAGCCGGCATGCTGGAGATAGCTTTTCGCCGCGCACAGCACCATCGGCATCGAACCCAGGCGGCGGGAAAAGAGGCTGGAATCCTGCAGCGCCCCCACGCGAATAACCACATCCAGACCGTCCGCAATCAGGTCCGGAGCGGGGATGCCCGTGACCAGATTTATCGATAGTCCGGGGTGCTCTTTAAGCATGTCCGCCGTTATGCGCGCCAGGACATTCTGTGCCATAGTTGAAGAACAGCCGATGCGCAGGGTACCGATGGGCGTATTGTTAAACGCGTACAACTGTTCATGGACATCCTGGACTTCGAACAGCATTCGCCGACAGCCCTGATAGTAGATTTTTCCCGCTTCTGTTAAGCCAAGGCTACGCGTACTGCGGTTGAGCAGCTTAACCTGCAGCTCATCTTCCAGTTTGGCTACCGTCTGGCTGATGGAAGAAACGCTCATCTGGAGCTGGCGAGCCGCGGCGGTAAATGACCCTAATTCGACCACTCTGGCAAAAACGGACATGCGTTTTAATCGTTCCATTATTCACTCTGGCTTAAAAGTGATTTAGATCACACATTGTAGATAAGGCTGCAATTGTTACGGTACTATATAGTTAGCTAAATAATAAACGCATTGCGCATATCACCTGCACGCTTCTTATCAAGGTCATCATGAGTCTGTTTCCTGTCATTGTGATTTTCGGCTTGTCGTTTCCGCCGATCTTCTTTGAGTTGCTGTTGTCGCTCGCCGTCTTCTGGCTGGCGCACCGCCTGCTGGTTCCAACGGGCATCTATGATTTTGTCTGGCACCCGGCCCTGTTCAATACCGCGCTATATTGCTGCTTGTTTTATCTGATATCACGTTTGTTCGTTTGAGGTTGATGTGAAAACACTAACAAGAAATATCCTCCGTACCGCAATCACTGTGATACTGGTTATCCTTGCATTTATGGCGATTTTTCGCGCATGGGTGTACTACACCGCATCGCCCTGGACGCGCGATGCGCGCTTTAGTGCGGATATTGTGGCCATTGCCCCCGATGTTTCCGGCCTGATTTCGCAGGTGAATATCAAGGATAACCAACTGGTTAAGAAAGACCAGATTTTGTTCGTCATTGACCAACCGCGTTACCAGAAAGCGTTAGCAGAGGCCGAAGCCGATGTCTCCTATTACCAGACTCTGGCGCAGGAGAAGCGCGTGGAAGCCGGCCGTCGTAACCGTCTTGGCGTCCAGGCCATGTCCCGGGAAGAGATAGACCAGGCGAATAACGTCCTGCAAACCGTTGAACATCAATTAGCCAAAGCGACGGCGAGTCGCGATCTGGCGAAGCTTGACCTTGAACGGACGGTGATTCGCGCTCCGGCCGATGGCTGGGTGACCAACCTGAACGTGTACCGCGGCGAGTTTATCACCCGAGGTTCCACCGCGGTTGCGCTGGTGAAGCAAAATACCTTCTATGTCATGGCCTATCTTGAAGAGACCAAGCTTGAAGGCGTGCGCCCCGGGTTTCGTGCTGAAATTACCCCTCTGGGAAGCGTACATACCCTCAGGGGGACCGTCGACAGCATCGCTGCTGGCGTCACCAATGCCAGCAGCAGCAGCGATTCAAAAGGGCTGGCCTCTATTGATTCTAATCTTGAGTGGGTGCGCCTGGCGCAGCGGGTACCGGTACGTATTCGCCTTGATCAGCAGCAGGGCAATCTCTGGCCAGCGGGCACCACGGCGACGGTGGTGATCACGGGTAAAGAGGATCGCGATACCAGTCAGGCAAACTTCTTCCAGAAACTGGCGATGCGCCTGCGTGAGTTCGGTTAATCGCCATGGGGATCTTCACCATCGAACTCCGGCATCTCCGCTTCGCCGTTAAGTTAGCCTGCGCGGTGGTGCTGGCGTTATTCGTCGGTTTTCATTTTCAGCTGGAAACTCCACGCTGGGCGGTGCTCACCGCAGCGATCGTTGCTGCCGGTCCGGCATTTGCCGCAGGCGGGGAGCCTTACTCCGGCGCCATTCGCTATCGCGGGATGCTGCGTATCGTCGGCACCTTTATCGGCTGTATCGCCGCACTGGCGATTATCATCCTGATGATCCGCGCCCCGCTGTTGATGGTACTGGTCTGCTGCCTGTGGGCGGGCTTCTGTACCTGGATCTCCTCGCTGGTGCGGGTTGAGAACTCCTATGCGTGGGGTCTGGCGGGTTATACCGCGCTCATCATTATTATCACTATTCACGAAGAGCCGATGCTGGCGCCGCAGTTCGCCGTCGAACGATGCAGTGAGATTGTCATTGGTATCGTCAGCGCCATTGTGGCCGATCTGCTGTTTTCTCCGCGATCGATAAAAAAAGAGATCGATCTTGAGCTGGATAACCTGCTGATCGATCAATATCGCCTGATGCAGCTTTGCGTGGCCCATGGCGATAAAGATGAGGTCGATAAGGCCTGGAGCGCCCTGGTCCGCCGTACCAACGGGCTGGAGGGGATGCGCGCCAACCTGATCATGGAGTCTTCGCGTTGGGCTAAAGTGAATCAACGCCTGAAGGCGATCAACACCCTCTCTTTGACCCTGATTACTCAGGCCTGTGAAACCTTTCTGATTCAGAATACCCGGCCTGAGATAGTGACGGATGATTATCGGGAGCTCTTTGCTGAACCGGTTGAGACCGTGCAGGACGTGCACCGTCAGCTAAAACGTATGCGCCGCTTTTTGACCTGGAAGGGGGAGCATAATACGCCGGTGACGATCTACAGCTGGGTAGGTGCTGCAACGCGCTATCTGCTTTTGAAGCGGGGCGTGGTCGGCAATACCAAAATCAGCCGTATTGAAGAGGAAGTACTGCAGGGCGAAGTGGTGGTGAAGGCGGAATCCGCCGAGCGCCATCATGCGATGGTGAACTTTTGGCGAACTTCTATCTCTTGTATCCTCGGTACGTTGTTCTGGCTATGGACCGGCTGGACCTCGGGAAGCGGGGCGATGGTGATGATTGCGGTTGTTACGGCCTTAGCGATGCGTTTGCCAAATCCGCGGATGGTGGCTATTGATTTCCTTTATGGCACGCTGGCGGCTTTACCTCTGGGCGCGCTGTTTTTCCTGGTGATTATGCCTGCGACGCAGCAAAGTATGCTGCTGCTGTGCATTAGCCTTGCGGTGATGGCATTTTTTATCGGCATCGAGGTACAGAAGCGGCGCCTGGGGTCGTTGGGCGCGCTGGCCAGTACGATTAATATCCTGGTGCTCGACAACCCGATGAAGTTTGAATTCAACCAGTTTCTTGATAGCGCCTTAGGTCAGATCGTAGGATGCTTCCTCGCGCTGATGGTGATCCTGCTGGTGCGTGATAACTCCCAGGCTCGCACCGGACGCGTGCTGCTTAACCAGTTTGTCTCGGCAGCGGTATCATCGTTGACCACCAATACGGCGCGACGTAAAGAGAACCATTTGCCCGCTCTGTATCGTCAGCTTTTTTTATTGCTGAATAAGTTTCCTGGCGACATCGCGCGCTTTCGTCTGGCATTAACCCTGATTATTGCCCATCAGCGCCTGCGCGATGCACCGGTACCGATAAACGACGATCTGTCCGCCTTTCACCGGCAGCTGCGTCGCACGGCGGATCGCGTCATTTCCGCTAAGAGCGATGATAAGCGTCGCTACTATTTTGCCCGTTTGCTTGATGAACTGGATATCTATCAGCAAAAATTACAGCACTGGGAAGCCTCTTCCCAGGTGACCGAGCCGGTACGAAGGCTGGTGGATATGCTGCATAAGTATCAGCACGTACTCACCAACAGCTAGCATCCATAACCGACGCCTGAAGCGTCGGTTTTTTTATCGCTATACTTAATCGTCAGAAAACGAATTCCTCCAGCAGAGTGGGACGATACGCCGGAATATCGGGCTAAGACGAGCTGCAGGTGTGGACAGGATGCAGGCAATGACGACTACCTATACCTTTGATTTTGACGAAATAGCTGAGCAGCAGGATTTTTATCGCGAGTTTTCACGTACTTTTCACTTAGAGCGTGAGAAAGTGAACAACCTTGATTCACTATGGGATGCGGTGACCGCCGGGCTGCTGCCGCTACCGCTGGAGATTGAATTTATTCATTTAAGCGATAATCAGCGACGCCGATTCGGCGCATTAATTCTGCTTTTTGATGAGGCGGAAGAGGAGCTGGAAGGAGAGCTTCGTTTTAATGTGCGGCATTCATAAAAAAGCCCCCGACAGAGCGGGGGCAAGTCGTCGGATAAGACGACGAGGGTTTATTTGTACAGTTCAGCCGTAGCGTGCCAGTTATCGCCGGTACGGGCTTCAATGATGCGGTAGCTGCTGGCGCCTTCTTTTTCAGCTTTAGCCGCCAGCTCCTGACGCATATCCATCGGTGCGCTGCCTACCTGAGAAACGGAAACGGTGCCCATGGACTGTAGATTTTGCGCCTGTTCTGCGTTCACTTGGTTAACGGCGGCGTTTGCACCGAAAGAGAGAACGGAAGCCAGACCCAGGGATGCGATAATAATTGCGCTTTTCATAATCTTTTCTCCAACCTTCATATTTTCAGCGGCGGAAAGTTGTAATCAACTTGAGGCCGCTGAAGAGATTCTGTTTAGTTAATGACCGACAATCGTTAAATCTTATTTATACAGTTCAGCCGTTGCGTGCCAGTGGTCACCGGTACGTGCTTCAATAATGCGATAAGAAGAAGCACCTTCTTCCTGCGCTTTTTTGTTCAGCATTTCATGCATATCCATCGGGGAAGAACTTACCGCGCCGACGGAAACGGTGCCGATTGCCTGACGGCCCTGAGCCTGTTCGCTGTTGATAGAGTCAGCGGCAAAGGCGCCAAAGGACAGAACGGAAAGGATGCTCAATGCTGCTACAGTGGTTTTGATTTTCATGATGTTCACCTCGTCGAATCTTTTTGTTGGGGTCTTTTGTTTCGTGACCCTCATCACAAAATCAAGTATACACTAATAACTGAAAATATTAATACCTTGCTAATTGTTGTTCGTGTAAATAATTACAAAGAAACGTCGTTTTTATAACGTATAAGTATTAGAAATGTCATTTTTTCGACATGGATTGCTTTTATAGCTTTTTAAATCATGAAGATAGGATAATTTGATCTTTTGTGCGCTTACGTTAATTTCATCAAGTAAATGAATGTATAGAAGCGGAAAAACACACAAAATGTTAAAGGAATGATAATTTTTTGAAGGGTTCCCCTCTGGCGTTAACCTGAGGGGAGGGGATCAGAGTTCTTGCTCAAACAGAACAAGAATGGCGTCATGCAGCTCTTTAACGGTAAAACCTCTGGCGGGGGTGGTAAAGATGGTGTCATCACCAGCAATACTCCCGAGGATGCCTTCAGCCTTGCCAAGCGAGTCGAGAAGCCGGGCGATAAGCTGTGCCGCGCCAGGGCTGGTGTGAATGACCACGACTGAATCGTTATAATCGATATCCAGCACCAGATTTTTCAGCGGGCTGGAGGTCGTCGGGACGCCAAGCTCGGCGGGCAGGCAGTAAACCATTTCCATTTTGGCGTTGCGCGTGCGTACAGCGCCAAATTTGGTGAGCATACGTGAGACTTTCGATTGGTTGATATTATCGAAGCCTTCTTCCTGTAGTGCCTGGACGATTTCACCTTGAGAGCTGAATTTTTCTTCTTTAAGCAGCGCTTTAAACGCTTTAACCAGTTCTTCTTGTTTTGCCGAACTTCGCATAAGTCACCCAATTATGGTGGTAAAAACAACATCATTATGCATAACAATGCATTTTTATGCAAATAATCCACAGGGGAGAAGCGTAAATAATGTTATGAAGGGCGCATATTTTAGCAAAAAACTCTAATAAGGAACATGCCTTCGTCACGGCGTGTGAGTTGCTACAAAAGTAAATGAAATGTTATTAAATGATGTTGTTCTGCTCAATACGCTGGGTGTATTGTAACCAATAGTCGATCCGGTACTACTTTGCTGGATGGTCAGTCTCAGGGAGGAAAATGCGAAGCTGCTGCATCGCTGCGCACGACCACGCATTCTTCAGCCATACTTATTGTAATTGTTCATCTTGTGAATTAAGGTCCAGGCGACGGAGTAACGAAAGATTATTTTAACCATAATAAGGAGTTTAGGATGAAAGTTGCAGTCCTCGGCGCCGCTGGTGGAATTGGCCAGGCGCTTGCCCTACTACTTAAGACCCAACTGCCTTCAGGTTCAGAACTCTCGTTGTACGACATCGCTCCGGTAACTCCGGGCGTGGCGGTTGATCTTAGCCATATCCCTACCGATGTAAAAATCAAAGGTTTTTCCGGCGAAGACGCCACCCCTGCACTCGAAGGCGCGGATGTGGTGCTGATATCCGCGGGCGTAGCGCGTAAGCCCGGTATGGATCGCTCCGATTTATTTAACGTTAACGCCGGTATTGTGAAAAATCTGGTTCAGCAAATTGCTAAAACCTGCCCGCAGGCCTGCGTCGGGATTATCACCAACCCGGTGAATACCACCGTGGCGATTGCCGCAGAAGTGCTGAAAAAAGCCGGCGTTTACGACAAGAACAAGCTGTTTGGCGTAACCACGCTGGATATTATCCGCTCGAATACCTTTGTGGCGGAACTGAAAGGCAAATCTTCATCCGATGTTGAGGTTCCGGTAATCGGCGGCCACTCAGGCGTAACTATTCTTCCTTTATTATCACAAATTCCAGGCGTGAGCTTCAGCGAGCAGGAAGTGGCGGATCTGACTAAACGTATTCAAAACGCCGGTACTGAAGTCGTTGAAGCCAAAGCTGGCGGCGGCTCAGCAACCCTGTCGATGGGTCAGGCCGCAGCCCGATTTGGTCTCTCTTTAGTTCGCGCCATGCAGGGAGAGAAAGGGGTGGTGGAATGCGCCTACGTGGAAGGTGATGGTCAATATGCCCGTTTCTTCTCTCAGCCGCTACTGCTGGGGAAAAATGGCGTAGAGCAGCGTCAGCCTATTGGCAAACTCAGTGCGTTTGAGCAACAGGCGCTTGAAGGGATGCTGGATACGTTGCAGAAAGATATCGCCCTTGGCGAAGATTTTGTGAATAAATAATCTGGCATAAAAAGAGAAGCCGGGACCTGGGTTCCGGCTTTTTTATGGTTTTCTCCTGCCTCTGAATGACTCACCCGCCTGGTAAATCTGCTAAACTCCCCCGCGTCTTAAGCGGCTACAAATGAGGACATCGTGAAAAAAATTGAAAGAAAGCAGACCAGGGACCACATTACTCAGATGATCCGTTATGAGATCCTTTCCGGTGGGATGAAACCCGGAGAGGAGCTTGCGCAGGAAAGTATTGCGGAACAGCTGGGGCTCTCTCGTATGCCGGTTCGGGAAGCGCTACAGGCCCTTGAGCAGGAAGGGTTTCTGGTGCGCTTGCCAAACCGCCATATGCAGGTCGCGAAACTGGAGCCTGACCATGTCAGCCACATTTTTCGGGCAATTGCGGTGATGGCCACGGAGCTTTTTTTATTGGTGCCCGCGGCGGCAGGCGAATCGCTCGCTGCGCGCGCGCGCGCGCTGGCGCATCCGGGTGAGCGGTCGCGGGAGTTGGCGTTCCACCAGACGCTAATTTCATATATTGATAACCGCTATCTGCAAAAGATTTATCAGCAGTTTTTGGATGGCTATATCAGCTATGTCATTCTGTATCTGAAAGAGGATAATCAGGAGTCGGCGCAGATACTCAGCTCTCTGATGGACGCTATCCGTCGGGGCGATGGTGATGAGATCGCGCAGGAAACGCAGCGTTATTTCCTCTCTCTGGCAGAAATAATGCGTCAACACATGAAGGATTGGGAAAGTGCAGAAGCCTCGATTAGGGAAAATTAAGCTTCTTTCAGCGAAAGAGCAGGTCGCGGCAGTATTACGTAAAGCTATACTGTCGCGCGATTTAGTTGAAGGGCAAGAAATTACCCTTGAAGGGATCGCCAGCATGGTCGGCGTCTCCAGTATGCCCGTGCGTGAAGCATTTCAGATCCTGGCCGCGGATGGGCTGATTAAAGTCCGGCCCAATAAAGGGGCGGTCGTGCTGGGGATTAACGAACAAACGATTCGCGAGCATTATGAGATTCGCGCGCTGCTGGAGAGTGAAGCGGTCGCTAAAGCCTCTCGTTCCGGGACGGACATTTCGCGAATTGCCGAAGTGCACTACTCGGCAGAAAAAGCGCTGGCCGAAAATAACTCGGCTGAATATTCCGACATGAATCAGGCCTTTCATATGGAGATATGGAATGCGGCCGGAAATGCTAAAATGAAGCTCTTGCTCAGCAATATGTGGAACGGGCTGTCGATGGGACATAAGGTCACTGAGGAAGAGTACGCTTCCATTTCGATACGCGAGCACAAGGGCATTTTACAGGCCCTGGAGCAGCATGATGAAGAGCTGGCGCGCCTGCGAATGCGGGAACATATTATCCGTTCGATGGAGAATATGCTGACGCGCTACGTTGACGATCCCGGCGCTTGACGCCCCCCGCCTGTACGATCGCTACAGGCGTCTTACTTATTTATCTGCTCAATTAATTACGCTAAGTGACTGCTTTCGCGATATTTTGATAAAGATCGCACTCCTGACGCTTTCCTGAAAAACGCATTGACTTACTCTTTGCATGGTAATAATTTCCCTCTCGTCAATATTGGATACAATATCATATATCATTGATGGGACAATTATAAATATGGAACCGATTACCATTACTCTATGTTTGCTGGTGTTTGCTATCGCCATGTTCGTGTGGGAGAAAATTCCCCTTGCGGTCACTTCGATGGTGGTTTGCGTAGCGCTGGTTCTCACCGGCGTACTTGACCTCAAACAGGCTTTTGCCGGCTTTATCGACACCAACGTTATTCTTTTCGTCGCTATGTTCATCGTCGGCGGCGCGCTATTTGAAACCGGGATGGCGAATAAAGTTGGCGGCGTGATTACGCACTTCGCCAAAACTGAAAAGCAGCTGATTTTCACGATTATGGTGGTGGTCGGCGTGATGTCCGGCTTTCTTTCAAATACCGGTACTGCCGCAGTATTGATCCCCGTCGTCATCGGCGTGGCGGCGAAATCCGGCTTTACCCGTTCTCGTCTGCTGATGCCGCTGGTTTTTGCCGCAGCGCTTGGCGGCAACCTGTCGCTGATCGGCGCGCCGGGCAATCTGATTGCACAATCGGCGTTGCAGAATATCGGCAGCGGTTTCGGATTTTTTGAATATGCCAAAGTGGGTCTACCGATGCTGGTTTGCGGCATCATTTATTTCCTGACGATTGGCTATAAGTTTCTGCCCAATAACCCGAATAGCAGCGAAGTCGGCAGCATCGGTGAACAGCGCGATTACAGCCACGTTCCGCGCTGGAAGCAGATCCTGTCGCTGGTCGTTTTGATTGCCACGATCCTGGGCATGATTTTCGAAAAACAGACCGGTATTAGCCTGGCGGTAGCGGGCTGTATTGGCGCGCTGGTGCTGGTAGTCACCGGGGTGCTGAGCGAAAAGCAGGCCTATAAAGCCATTGATTCACAAACTATTTTTATCTTCGGCGGCACCCTGGCGTTAGCAAAAGCGCTGGAAATGACCGGTGCCGGAAAGCTGGTTGCCGATCAGGTTATCGGCATGCTGGGGAACAACTCTTCGCCATTCATGCTGCTGGTGGTGGTTTTCGCACTATCCGTCGTTATGACCAACTTTATGTCCAATACTGCGACCGTTGCGCTTTTGGTACCGGTGAGCCTGTCGATTGCTGCCGGTATGGGGGCCGATCCGCGCGCCGTGCTGATGGCCACGGTGATTGGCAGTTCCTGCGCCTATGCCACCCCAATCGGTATGCCTGCCAACATGATGGTGCTGTCGGCGGGTGGATATAAGTTTGTCGACTATGCCAAATCCGGCATCCCTCTGATTATCGTTTCCACTATTGTCAGCCTGATTCTGCTGCCAATCCTTTTCCCGTTTCATCCGTAACTCACGGAAGCTGTTCTGACTAAGGAGCATTTATGAGCAAAAGTGAACAGATATCCCATATGACCAATATTATGGCCAAGTTTGTGGGATACACCGGCAAAGTCTTGCCCGATGACGTCACTGCAAAACTGGAAGATTTGCATAAAAAAGAGACCAGTAAACTGGCCGACGTCATCTTTACGACCATGATTGAGAACCAGCGCCTGGCGAAAGAGCTCGATCGTCCTTCCTGCCAGGATACCGGGGTGATTCAGTTTCTGGTGGAGTGCGGGGCGAACTTCCCGCTGATCGGCGAACTGGAAGCGCTGCTGCGTGAAGCGGTGATCAAAGCGACCGTCGATTCTCCGCTGCGCCATAACAGCGTCGAAACTTTTGATGAATACAATACCGGCAAAAACGTGGGTAAAGGGACGCCGACGGTATTCTGGGAGATTGTCCCGGATTCCGACCAGTGCAGCATTTATACCTATATGGCGGGCGGCGGCTGCTCCCTGCCGGGGAAAGCGATGGTGCTGATGCCGGGCGCGGGTTATGAAGGCGTCACTCGCTTTGTCCTCGATGTGATGACCAGCTATGGCCTGAACGCGTGTCCGCCGCTGCTGGTGGGCGTGGGCGTGGCGACTTCCGTTGAAACGGCGGCGCTGCTGTCGAAAAAAGCGCTGATGCGTCCGATTGGTTCGCATAATGAGAATGAGCGTGCGGCTTCGCTGGAAAAAATGCTTGAAGACGGCATCAATAAAATTGGCCTCGGGCCGCAGGGCATGTCCGGTAATACTTCCGTTATGGGCGTGAATATTGAAAACACCGCGCGCCATCCATCCACCATCGGAGTGGCGGTGAACGTCGGCTGCTGGTCGCACCGTAAAGGGCATATCGTTTTTGATAAAGACTTGAACTACACCATTACGTCTCACAGCGGAGTGAATTTCTGATGACTAAAAAAATTCTTACCACGCCAATTAAAGATGAAGATTTAGCCGATATTAAAGCTGGCGATATTATTTACCTCAATGGCCATATTGTTACCTGTCGCGATGTGGCGCACCGTCGCTTAATTGAAGGTGGCCGGGAATTACCCGTAGACGTTAACGGTGGCGCTATTTTGCACGCTGGTCCAATCGTCCGCCCAATTAAAGGCGAAGACGATAAGTTTGAAATGGTCTCCGTTGGTCCAACCACCAGTATGCGCATGGAAAAATTCGAAAAAGAATTCATTGCCAAAACGGGTGTGAAATTAATCGTTGGTAAAGGCGGAATGGGGAAAGGCACCGAAGAGGGCTGTGCGGAGCATAAAGCGCTGCACTGCGTATTCCCGGCAGGCTGTGCGGTAGTGGCGGCAGTATGCGTGGAAGAGATTGAAGATGCGCAGTGGCGCGATCTGGGAATGCCGGAAACGCTGTGGGTATGCCGGGTGAAAGAGTTTGGCCCGTTAATTGTTTCTATTGATACGCATGGTAATAACCTGTTTGAACAGAACAAAGTTATTTTCAATCAGCGTAAAGAGATTGTCGCTGATGAAATATGCCAGAACGTAAGTTTCATCAAATAATCTGATTTATATCATTCGCACGATAATGATGGCGTTATGTTTATGACGGTAATAAACAGGGGCTCTGACCGGGGCGGTTCAGGGAAATCCACCCTTATTATTTTCGTTATATACCCCATGGATTTTGAGTTGCTTTGAGGCGGCAAGAGAGAATCCCAGGAGCTTACTCAAGTAAGTGACTGGGGTGAATGAACCTGGCCAACAAAGAAGCAACTTGAAAGACGACGGGGATAAATAACATCATTATCGTGCCTCCTGCTCGAAGGCTATTCTATGACTGATGCAGCACTGCTATTAGGCGAAGGCTTCACCCTGATGTTCCTCGGCATGGGGTTCGTGCTGGCGTTTCTGTTTC